>DASZXF010001118.1:0-1523 GCA_035546055.1 Ktedonobacteraceae bacterium | reverse complement strand
TCCTCAAAGCCCTGACGTTCCCGGTGCAAATCATCGTGCGCAACCAGCGATTGGACCTGCGCCCCTATCTCGCCCAGGTTCAGGCCCAGGTTCCCAGAACGCCCGGATGTGATGCCGATCTCGCCTCGAAATCCCCTGATGACCTGCACGAGGACATCGCTTCACCAGTGGGCGAAAGGGATGTCGCCCCGGCCTGGGGGGAACTCGCTGCCGGGCTGGAAACCTACGTCCAGCAGGTGGGAAGCCAGCGGACCCTGGTCGAGCGCCATTGTTATCTGGTGATCCCGGCTCCCGACCCTCTGCTTTCCTCACGACGCTTCTCGGTACGTCCCAAACGCCGGGCAAGCCAGGAAGCGATCCAGGCCCGTTGCCTCCAGGAACTCGCCATCCGTTGTGAGACGGTGCAACAGCAACTCGCCTCGTTAGGCTTGCGCACCCGGCGCGTGCGGGGGGAGGATCTTGCCCGGCTCTATCAGAGCTTTTTGACCCCAGAACGTGCCTATCTGCATCCCTTGCGAAGCGCCAATCTCGCAGCCGTGGGCCATTTGCCCCGTGTCCTGCGATCCTCGACGGCTCCCACGCCGGACCGCGCTTCGGCTCTGCCGAACGGGAACGAGCCGGATCGATCTCCTGAAGAGGACGACGCTCAGGTGCCTTCTCATCGTCGTCGCTGGCGCCATCATCCTGTCTCATCAGAAGCGGCTCGTGCTCCGGCAGATTTTCTGCGCCTGGCGGATCTGCTGGCCCCGGCCAGTCTTGTGGAAACGCGCGATTGCCTGCGTATTGATGAGGAATATGTGCGCGGACTTGCCGTCGTGGCCTTCCCGCGTGAGGTGTCTTCCGGTGGCTGGCTGGCGCCGCTGCTGATGCTGGATGAGATGGTGGACATTGTCTTCCACCTGCGTCCTCAGCCACAGGCGGCGATGATGCGCATGCTCAAGCGCCGACGCGTGGGCTACGCGTCGGCCAGAACCTTCAATCACAAGCAAGGACGCCTGGATGACCCTGATACCACAGTGGCCCAGAACGATGTGACCCGACTCATGTCGGCGCTGGCCAGTGGAGAAGAGCGCCTGTTTGAACTCAGCTTTCTGCTGATCTTACGCGCTCCCAGCAAAGCGGCGCTCAATGAGCGCACGGAGCGTGTGCTGGCCTTGCTTCAAACGCTCTTTTTAGATGCAGTGGCCCATCCCGTGACCTTTGAACACGCGCTGGCTTTTCGCTCCTTGCTCCCGGCGTGTCGAGATGAAGTCGGACGCACCATCACGCTTGATTCGGCCAGTGTGGCGACAACCTTTCCATTTATGAGCAACTCGCTGACGATGCCCGGTGGAACCTTCCTGGGTCTGACCAGCACCGGGGAACCCATCCTGCTCAACCCCTGGAATACGGCCCTGGAAAATCCCCATGCCTTTGTGGGAGGAGTGACGGGAGGCGGCAAATCGTATCTGGGGAAACTCTGGCTCGAACGCTCCTTGCTCATGAGTGGCGCGAGTGGCGAGCGGTACGCGGTTATTGATCCT
>DASZXF010001117.1:0-1645 GCA_035546055.1 Ktedonobacteraceae bacterium | reverse complement strand
GCTATTTCGCCAGCGAGGGTTTCCTGCCGGGCTATAATTTTCCGCGTCTGCCGCTCTCGGCCTATATTCCGGGACGCCGGACGCGCCAGCAGGATCGCAATGAATACCTCTCGCGTCCGCGCTTCCTGGCCATTTCCGAGTTTGGGCCGCGCGCCATTGTCTATCACGAGGGTTCACGCTATGAGATCAACCGCGTGATCCTCTCGCTGGACAGCGGCGGCAATCTGACGACGAGCGGGGTTAAGCAGTGCGCGAACTGTGGCTATCTCCATCCGTTAAGCGATGATGGCGTGGGTCTGGATGTCTGCGAGCATTGCGGGGCGCGCCTGGATCTGCCGCTGCGCAACCTCTTCCGTCTGCAAAATGTGGCGACCCGGCGGCGCGATAAGATCAGTTCAGACGAAGAGGAGCGCACGCGCCTGGGCTACGATATTCGCACCGCTGTGCGCTTTGAGCGGCATGAGGGCAGCTCGCCCATGCGCATGGGGCTGGTCCACGTGGCCAATCAGCCGGAAGAAGTTCTGGCCATGCTGACCTATGGCCATGCCGCGACCCTCTGGCGTATCAATCTCGGCTGGGTGCGCCGCAAGGATCAGTCCACCTATGGCTTTGTGCTGGATACCGAGCGCGGCACCTGGGAGAAAAATGAGCAGAGCGCGAATGATGGAGACGAAACGAAGATGGTGCGCACGCAGCAGGTCATTCCCTATGTGGAGGACCGGCGCAACTGTCTGCTCTTTGAGCCAGGGGAGCCGCTGAAACCGGCGGAGATGGCCTCGCTCCAGGCGGCGCTGAAAAGCGCTATTCAGGTGCGTTATCAACTGGAAGACAACGAACTGGCGGCGGAACCTCTGCCGGATATGGTCAGCCGGCGTCAGTTGCTTTTCTACGAATCGTCGGAGGGAGGCGCGGGCGTCCTGCGGCGTTTAAGCGAAGATCCGCTGGCGCTCGGCGAAGTGGCGCGCGAGGCGCTGCGTCTCTGTCATTACGATCCGCAGACGGGCGAGGATCTGCGGCGGGCTCCGCGAGCGCGCGAGGACTGCGAGGCAGCCTGCTATGACTGTTTGCTGACCTACTCAAATCAGCGCGACCATCTGCTGCTGGATCGGCGGGGCATTCGCGAGGTGCTCCTGCGTCTGGCGGACTCTCAGGTCACAGCCAGCGCTGGCGCCACGCCGCGTCCCCAGCACCTTGAACAGTTGCAGCGCCTGACCGATTCCTCGCTGGAGCAGCAATGGCTTGCTCACCTGGAGGCGCGCGGGCATCGTCTGCCCACGCAGGCCCAGCAGTTGATCGCGGAATGCCAGACACGCCCGGACTTTTGCTATGAAGATGAGATGGTTGCCATCTATATCGATGGACCCTATCACGATTTTCCTGAGCGCCAGGCCCGCGATGCGGCGGCGACCGAGTGCCTGGAAGATCTCGGCTATCTGGTGATTCGCTTCGGACACCAGGACGACTGGGACGCCATTCTTGCTCAATATCCAAGTATCTTCGGGAGGAAAGCATGAATTTTACCGTTGGTTCGCTGGTCAGAGCACGTGGACGCGAGTGGGTGGTCCTGCCCGAATCCGATGACAATGTGCTGGTTTTGCGCCCGTTGGGGGGCAGTGACCAGGAGGTCACTGGTATTTATCGCGGT
>DASZXF010001116.1:0-1827 GCA_035546055.1 Ktedonobacteraceae bacterium | reverse complement strand
CTGGACAAAGTTATACTCACCAGTTATAATGGGCACATAATGAATGGATGTAACTTCGGGGGATTTCTCCTTATGACAACTCGCTTACGGCAGGTATAAGCGGAGCCCTTTTCAGGGGATCTACTGCTTGAGTACGCACGCGCCATGTTTCGCTTCTGAACATGGATGCCGGGTGCTACTTGCCTGGCCGTCTTTTCAAGATTGGGCTTCGCTTAACGTCGCATGAGCCAGTGGCTCTGCGGCTTTTTTGTGCCTGTTTTTGTCTCCCCATCTTGAAAGGATCACAGCATGTCGGCTTCCATGCGCTCTCCAATCTTCTATGCGCAGCACTTCTTACAGGATTCTTGCCTGGTAGCTTCCTTGGTGAAACAATCCAGCATCAGCCGCCAGGATACAGTCTACGAGATTGGTCCGGGCAGGGGAATTATTACAGAACAACTCGCCTGGCATGCCCGCCAGGTGGTGGCGATTGAGAAAGATCCACGCCTCGCCGTCATGTTACGGAAGCGCTTCGCATGTATGCCCGGCGTGACAATCCACGCGGGCGATTTTCTGGACTATCCGCTACCACGCCAGCCATACAAGGTGTTCGCCAACATTCCCTTTAATATTACCTCGGCTATTGTTAATAAGCTGACCACGGCAGCGCTGCCGCCAGAGGAGGCGTCGCTGATTATGCAGAAGGAAGCGGCTGAGATGTTTCTGGGCCAGCCGCGTGAATCGCTGCGTACTATCCTCCTCAAGCCCTGGTTTGAAGTAGAGATGGTGCATACCTTCAAGCGTAGAGATTTTCTCCCGGCACCGCGCGTCGATGTGGTTATGTTGCGCCTGCGCAAGCGAGGCCCGCCGCTGATCAAAAGCGGGGAGAGACAGCGCTTCCGCGATTTCGTCGTGCATCTGTTCACAACATGGCAACCCCGGCAACCAGCAACGCTGTGCGGCGTTTTTACCAGACAGCAACTCAACGCCGTAGAGAGGGAATTATCTATCGATGTCCGCGCATCCCCGGCTGCGCTTTCGCCGCAGGAGTGGCTGAAGCTGTTTGAATATTTCGCCAGAGCAGGAAGCGAGCAGGCAAGGCAGAGGATAGCGGGAAGCGAACAACGCCTGCTTCAACAACAGCAGAGCCTGCAAAAAAGACATCGTACACGCACACCAGGATAGAGAAAGGCCCGTCAGATATGAGCAATAAATCGAAAAGAGGATGACTGGCTGACTATGGATGCAGGCTCAGACACGCAAAGAGGCTTGAGAAGGTTCGGCGAGCGGACTGCGCAGGACGCGGGCCTGGCCCCAGTTGCAGAGGAAGGCCAGCGTTGTCAGGACCAGGAGGGCATTGCGCAGGGCCACCAGTTCAAAGAAGCCCGGCAGGGTCTCGATCACTTTTTGCGCGGCCTGGGGATCAGGCAGTTGAGAGTAATAGAAGATGTAGATAAAAGTAGTGAGGAAGGAGATGATGGCCCAGGCGATCATCCAGAGGCGGCTGGTCTGACGACGCGCGGCCAGGAGAGCCAGGAAAGGAAGCAGCCAGATGAGGTACTGCGGGCTGAAGACTTTGCCGGTGACGATCAGAACACAGACCAGGCCGGTCAGGCTTTGCGCCAGATCGAGGCGCCGGCGCCATTGCAGCCAGAAAAGTGTGAGCAGACCCGCGATGGTCAAGAGACTGATCGCGGGCGAGATCCAGTTGTCCAGGCCGCTGGTGATATTGAGCGAACCAAACTCAAAATGGATCGCAGACGGCGCGCCCAGATGGCCTCCAAGCCAGATGATGCTGCCGGCCAGCGATTCTATCTGCGGTGGACGACTCAGGAAGTAGGAAAGCGA
>DASZXF010001115.1:0-1892 GCA_035546055.1 Ktedonobacteraceae bacterium | reverse complement strand
ATTCCTGATGTCCTGGGCGCCCAGCGAACGCGTTTCGCGGGCAAACGTGTGCTGGTGGTCGGTAGCGGTCACTCGGCGCAACAAACCCTGCTCGAACTAGCGCAACTTGCCGAACAAGAGCCAGAAACCAGGCTCTTGTGGGCGATCCGACGACCGGCGATCCAGCAGATGTTTGGTGGCGGCGCAGATGATGCCCTGCCAGAGCGTGGGCAGTTGGGCCTGCGCAGTCTCGCTTTAATTGAACAAGGGCAGGCCCGGTTGTTCGCGGGCGTCGAAATCCAGGCGCTCAGACAAACGAGCGAGGGGATCGTCATCGTGGGAGAAGAAGAGCACATTGGTCTGGTGGACGAAATCATCGCGACGACCGGTTTTCGCCCGGATCTTTCCTTCTTGCGCGAGGTGCGACTCTCCCTTGATCCTGGGCTTGAAAGTCCTTCGGCCTTAGCGCCGCTGATTGATCCGAACATTCATAGTTGTGGCACGGTTCCCCCGCATGGGGTTGATGAACTGGCTCACCCCGAAACGAACCTCTTCGTCGTAGGAATGAAGAGCTATGGCCGAGCGCCCACCTTTCTGATGCTGACTGGCTACGAGCAGGTTCGCTCGATTGTCGCGGCGCTGACCGGAGATTGGGAAAGTGCGCGTCAGGTGGAACTGGTCTTACCAGAAACCGGGGTGTGCTCAACCGACCTCGGCGGAAGTTGTTGTACGCCTACGCCGGCCCTGGTGCAAGTGCTTCCCACCATCTCGCGCCGTGCTCGACCGGTCGGATCACGGAATGAGTGATCGACCAGCAGGAGAGATCAGCTCATCACCAATGCCCCATCGGGACGGAGAACGGGCACGGCAGGTGTCCCTTCTCCCGGCTCCTTCTTCTGGCTGGGGCATGGTGTTGGCGCTGGGTTGTACCACCATCCTCTCCTATGGCACCACCCAGTACCTTTTCGGGGTGCTGGAGGTGCCCCTGGCCACCTCCTTTGGCTGGAGCCGGGCCGCGCTTTCTGGTGCCTATGCCTTGAGCTTATTGGTCGCTGGTCTTCTGGGGGTTCCCATCGGCTACCTGGTCGATCGCTTTGGAGCCCGCGTCGTGATGACGATTGGTTCGGTCCTGGCTAGCTGTGCGCTCATCGGCTTATCTCAGATCACCAGCATCTTCCAATTCTATGTGTTCTGGTCGGGCGGCCTGGGAACAGCGATGGCGCTGATCCTGTATCCGGTGACCTTTACCGTGGTCACCTCCTGGTTTGTGGCTGAGCGGGCCAAAGCCTTTGCGGTGTTAACCCTGATCGGGGGACTCGCCTCGCCGATTTTTATCCCGCTTTCCGGCTGGCTCCTGCCCCAGGTGGGATGGAGAACAACCCTTCTGGGGTATGGCGTCCTGCATCTGGTGATCGCCGTCCCGCTGCATGGCTGGCTGGTTCGACGCGCCCCAGACCACCATGATCGACGAAGCCAGGTAGCAAATGTCACAGATATCTCTGTGCAGCATACGTCCACGACCGCACGTGAGGCCCTGGCCAGCCTCCGCTTCTGGATGCTGACAGGAGCCTATGGGCTGGCTTTGGTGGGAAGCGCGGTGGTCTTCGCGCACCAGATCGCCTACCTGGTCAGCCGAGGCTATGGCGGTTTGTTAGCAGCAAGCCTTGCCGGAGCACTTGGACTCGCGAGCCTGCCGGGGCGCCTGTTTCTCAACTTGCTCAGTGCGCGCGTCTTGCCCCAAACGGTCCTGGCGGGAACGCTCCTGGTGCAGGCTGGTGGCCTGGTGGTGTTGATTCTGGCGCCGAGTGTGCCGTGGCTCTGGTTGTATGTACTGCTCTATGGCGCAGCCTTTGGCGTGCTCTCTCCCTTGCGAGCACAAGTGATGGCCGATCATTTCGGCAAACGGGCCTATG
>DASZXF010001114.1:0-6047 GCA_035546055.1 Ktedonobacteraceae bacterium | reverse complement strand
GCGATAGTGATAATCTTCGGCACAGCCACGCGCGCGACATACACAATATCGGACCCATCAAGCTGCGCGATTGATGACGACTCGTTGGTATATGCCACCAGTTGTTCCATGTGAGGACGAGCCATATCCCAGAGATTAATTGAGCCGATATAGGCCATGCCAAGCTCCAGCACACGCGGAGTCAGGGCAAAGCTTCCCTGGACCGCGCGCACATAGCCCAGTTCCTCAAGGGTGAGCAGCATCCGGCGCGCGGTAGGACGTGCCAGGCCGGTGGCCGCCGCCACTTCGCTCAAGCTCATGGCCGATCTATTGGGTCTGAATGCCCGGATCACATCCAGGCCGCGAGCCAGGGCTTCGATGAAATCCGGTCCTGTTTCGCCACGCATCATGTCCCCCTCTGGCACGCCAGCGCCCATGCAGGCGCGCGTGCGAGTAAATCTGTTCGTTGTTCGTTGCGCCCTCATGGTAGCAGAAAGAGCCTGCCCCTGTCCAGATGAAAAAAGCCGCATGAAAAAGAATGAAGAACTGCTCAGGAGCGTGCCGCGCGATTCTGAGCAGTTCTTCATTCTTTCCATGTAACAGAAGAAAGAGCGATTGAACAGAAAAAACGGGACTATGAAGCAGAGCGAGCCCTGGCTTGACAGAGGACTCATCGGTTGTGTAATATCTTTGCAGTGGACAGTTGTCCGCGATACGGACACCTTTGTATTGCTAGCAAGCGACCTTTTGCAGTCAGGTAGAGTAGCGCGGGCAGGTGGGACGCGGGCAGAGGCGCCCGCCTGGCGCCCGGCTCCCAGAAAAGGCCGCGCCGGCCTGCCGCGCTCCCTGCCGCCAGCACACAATGAGGTGAGAAACATGAGCCAGATCTCAGCAGCAAACACACAGGATTTTTCGCCCGGTCGCCCGGTGGTCTTTCGTCATGCCACGGTGCTGACCATTGATCCCTCTCACGGTATCATCGAGGATGGGGATGTGCTTGTGGTCGCGGATCGCATCGCCGCGCTTGGGCGGCAGCTTGCCGTTCCAGAGGGGACGGTGGAAGTTGACGCCAGCGGTGGTATCCTCATGCCAGGCATGGTGGATACTCATCGTCACATGTGGCAAACGGCGCTCAGGGGCTTCGGAGCCGATTGGACGCTGACGAACTATTTTCAATTCTACTATTTGAACTGGGGCAAGATTTTCCGGCCTGAGGATATCTATGCCGGCAATCTGCTGGCCGCCATTGAGGCCATTGACGCCGGGGTGACGACGACAGTTGACTGGTCACACGGTCTGCAAACGGTTGAACACGCGGACGCGGCGGCGGATGCGCTGGAGACAGTGCCGGGTCGCTTTGTCCTGGCCTATGGCAATCTGCTCGGCGCGCCCTGGGAGTGGACCCGGGCACCTGAGTTCGCGGATTTCATTCGCCGCCGCATCGATGGGCGTGGCGAGAAGCTGCGTATGCAACTGGCCTTTGACGTGACCGGCGATCCCGCCTTCCCCGAAAAAGGCGCTTTTGAGGCGGCGCGCGATTTCAATCTGCCTGTGACGACCCACGCCGGCGTGTGGGGCGCGACCAACGATATGGGCATTCGTCTGATGTACGACCACGGCTTTATGACCCCCTCGACCATTTACGTTCACGCGGCCACGCTCTCCGAGGATTCGTATCAGCGGATCGCCGCGACGGGCGGCAGCGTTTCGGTTTCGACGGAAAGCGAGCAGAACGCGGGCCAGGGCTATCCGCCGACATGGCTCCTGCGGCGCCACGGCATTCCGGTTTCGCTCTCCATGGATACCAGCGTGTGGTGGAGCGGCGATCTGTTTTCCGCCATGCGCGGGACGCTGAGCGCTGACCGGGCGCGCGAGCATATGGAGGCTCATCGCCAGAACAATACTGTCACCCTTTCGCATCTGCGCGCCGAGCAGGTCGTGACCTGGGCTACCCTCGGCGGCGCTCAGGCGCTGGGCATGGAGAGCGCTATCGGCAGCATCACCCCCGGCAAAAAGGCGGATCTTGTGCTGATCAAGAACGATCAATCGCCGGTGATGTTCCCGCTGCTCCATCCCTACGGCCACGTAGTTTTCCAGGCTGGACGCGGCGATGTTCACACGGTCATGGTCAATGGCACTGTCGTCAAGTACGCGCACCAGTTGCTCGGCGGCGAGCTGGCCAGAGCCAGGCAGGCCATCACGCGGACAGTGGAGTACGCGCAGGCGCAACTTGGTCCGCAGGCCTGGAATGCGGCCATGCATCCCGAAAAAGCCGAGGTTGAGTTAAGAGAGAATCCGTACACGTACACCGAGCAGGCGCGCGCGCGAGCAGCCGCCCGCCAGCAGGGATCATCCTCGCACTAGCGACCCATAGGGCAGGCCAGAAGGAGAGCACACAATGAGCAGCGAGAACGAGATGCCAGCGGCAGTGATCCATACTCACGCGGCGCCACCCACCTACCTCACGCGCCCCATCCCCCGCCGGGGCAAAGGGCAGGCATTGGTACAGGTGGTAGCAGCTCCTATCAGTCCATTGGACCTGCTCTGCGCGTCGGGCACCTCCTACTTCGGCGCGCCGCATCTCCCCTATGTCCCCGGTGTGCAGGGCATTGGCACAGTCGTAGAGGCTGATACCCTGCGCCCCGGACAACGAGTCTGGTTCTCCTGCGATGCCGGTATGAAGCCAGGGGATGGCAGCATGGCGTTGTACTGCGTGATCGAGGAGGCAGCGGCCCTCGTTTTGCCTGAACAGGTGGAGAGCGACCTGGCTGCCGCCCTGGGCCTCTCCGCCATCGCGGCCTGGATGGCCCTGACCTGGCGGGGACGCCTCCAGCCTGGCGAACAGGTGCTTGTCCTCGGCGCCAGCGGGGCGGTCGGCCAGGTGGCAGTACAGGCCGCGAAAATCCTGGGCGCACGCCGGGTCATCGCCGCTTCTCGCGACGAGGCCGCCCGCACCCGCGCGCTCACACGCGGAGCAGACGCGGCGGTTGATCTCAGCGGAGACGACGTAAACGAACTCACCCGGCGCATCGCCGCCGCCTGCGATGGTCCGCTGCACCTCGTCATCGATCCCGTCTGGGGTCTGCCGGCAGAGGCAGCTCTGCGCATGCTGGCCAGCCAGGGCCGCCTGGTCAACATCGGCTCCGCCGCCGGGGCCAGCGCCCGCTTCGAGTCGGCCACCATCCGCAGCCGCCTGCACACCATCCTGGGCTACACCAACAATGCCCTGACGCCTGAGCAAAAAGCGGAAGCCCTGAGCACCATTCTCACCCACGCCGCCGCAGGTCGCTGCACCATCGAACGGGAAAGCCTTCCCCTGGCCAGCGCCGCCGAAGCCTGGCAACGTCAGGCCGCCTCCGCCCGCTGCAAGCTCATTCTCATTCCCTGAAATCCCTTATCTCGTCCATTCTCTGTGAGCAAGGTAGAGGTGGCGAACGTTCTCAGACGAGCAGATACCGCTCCAACTGCGGGCGCTGCTCTCGAAAAGCGCTGATTTCACGCTGATAATATGCCAGGTGCCCTTCTTCTACCATGCGCAGACGCGCATGATCGTGGGCGACGGCTCCTGCGCTGAGCCAGTCACACAGGGCTTGCAGGCGACGCTCGACGAAATCCAGCAGGGCGCTCAGAGGATCTTCCAGCCCATAAGCCTGGCAGAAGAGTCGCAGGCGCGGCCCCTGCGTGCGCGGATCAGCCAGACCCAGATCTTGCATGTCCCGGGCATAGGAAAGCGGGACAAAGCGATAGGCCGCATAAGCCAGATCCCAGAGGCGCGGACCCGGCCCGGCGGTGTCAAAGTCGATAAGGGCATATGGTCTGTCCTCGCGGAAAACCATGTTATAGGGCGCGAGATCCCCATGACAGATGACCTCGTGCTGGTTCTGATCGGGATAGGTAAATTGCCAGAGCACGCCTGGCGGGGCGATGTAGTCAACCGTGGCATCATGATAACCGCGCAGAAAACGCGCGACCGCGTGCAGGACTTCATCCGACCAGAGGACAGACGGCAGGGGATAGTGACCAACCTGGCCCGCGATGAAGGAGAGCACTTCGCGCCCCTGCTCATCAAGACCAAGGAAGCGCGGCGCGCCAGTGAAGCCGCGCCTTTCCAGGTGACGCAGCAAGGTATGGACGCCGGGACTCCAGGGGCCAGTTGCGCGTCTGACGGTCTGTCCCACGCGCACTGCTCCCGTGACATTGCCTCCGTGGAGAGGTATTTCCTGCTCTGTTCCGCTTGCCAGGCGGTTTGTTGCAGAAAATTCTGGCTGGCTGTTGGCTGGCATATTCCGCTATTTCTTTTCTGCCGCGCCCAGGGCGCGGGCCATGATCTCTGTAACGACAGCCGTTTTGGCGTCAGCGTAGTGCTGGACGTATTTCCATTCCCGGCTGGCGAGTTCGCGCTTGGTGGACTCGTAGAGCTGGAGTTCGTCGGGATGACTGCGCAGCCAGTCGCGGAAGAGTAACATGCGCTCGGCCTCCTGACAGCCCTGGGAGAAGACGTGCAGATTGATATCGGTGTCCGGTCCTTTGAGCAGGCGGTGTTCGTACCAGTCAGTTTCACGCACTTGCAGGACGTAGCCCGCCGCTTCCAGGTCTGTGACATAGGCCGCTTCGTCCGCCGAGCTGGCCACGATCAACAGCATGTCAATACGCGGCTTGGCCGCCAGCCCTGGTACGGAGGTCGAGCCGACATGTTCGAGCCTCAGTACGCGTGCGCCGAGGATGGACCTGATGCGCGCGGCTTCCCGCGCAAAGAGAGCTGGCCACGCGGGATCATATTCAACGAACTGGATACGGCCATTCAAAGGGGTGAGCTGACCGACATGGACCGCTTGCAACTGTTCTTCGGTCAGCGGCGCAGACGCTTCGGTGCTCCTCTGCATCTCTTGTGGAAGCGAAGATGGCGGCGCGGCCTCTGCTGCGGCTTCGCCCTCCTTGCGTATCTTCGCGCGGTACATGGCGAGATCGTCCTGCGTCACCAGAGAAAGCGGCTGCGGAAACTCGTCGAGGGAGAACCAGCCGCAGGCAGCGCATTTTTCCGGCTCCATGATGCGCGGCTCGCCGGAGAGGTGGCGGGCCAGGAAGGTAGGGGAAACCCAGTGCTCTCCCTCATCTGCCAGAATATGGTCACTGACGCCCAGCAGTTCGGTAATCTCGATGGCCATGCCATACTCTTCGACAAATTCGCGCGTCACCGCCTGGATCAGTGTTTCACCAAAAGCGACTTTGCCACCGGGAAATTCCCAGGTGCCGCGCTCGTTGCTGGCTTTGGGACCGCGCTGCGCCAGAAAGACGCGTCCCTGCTCGTCAAAAACCATGGCGCCTACGCCCACACCAACATAATCGTGCCCGGCCTTCATACCTGTTTTTCTCCTCTTTCTGTGCTCTATTACGCGATTCGCTGATCTATGCGGGCTTTGTGCAGGCGGAGTTGCTTGCGCTGCTCCCACTCCAGCCAGTCAGGCTGCTTTTCCGTGGCTCCTGTCTGCTCAACAGCCGACTCACCGGCAGCCGCCGGGGCACTGGCGAACGCGGCCATCAGCGCCGCGCTCAACGCCGGATTGGCACTCACCACCGCCTGGCAGTGTTCCTCCGGGGTCAGCGTTCCCAGCAGCGCCTCGCGCTGATCCATCAGCAGCCAGAAGGTGGTCACGCTGTTGAGCGGCGCAACGCTCAGTGTGATCCCGCGCAGACGGGCCGCCGTCAACTCCTCACCAAGTTCCGCGCGTAGCTTTTCAGGCAAAGCCAGCGCGAGCGACTGCGTGGCCGCCGCGCAGAGCGCCCGCGCGCGCACCAGAATATGCCGATACCCGCGCACTACCCAGAATTCACCAGCGGCGGCAGGCTGCCGTGCCGCTGCCAGCGTCTCAGACAGCTCGTGCAAGGTCTGTTCCATAGTCGAGCGCACCCGACCCAGCAAAAGCTCTGGCTCCAAAGCCTGGTAGCGGGCCGGTTCCCCCGGCTGCGCCAGGGCCAGCCCTTTCTGACTCAGCCGCTCCAGCACATCATAGCTGCGTGAAAGCGGCACCTGCGAGCGTTTCCCCAGCTCATAGCCTGTCAGCGGACCC
>DASZXF010001113.1:0-3204 GCA_035546055.1 Ktedonobacteraceae bacterium | reverse complement strand
GAGGAGAAACGCGTCTCACGAATCCTGTCTCTTCCCATACGAGAAACACGTTTCTCATATCTTGATTCTTCTGCTCCAACTGCTCAGTAAAAGGGAAGAGTGGCATGATGAGAATGCGGATTGACAACTATGAATATGCATGTTATATCTAATAGCAGAGAGATGTAAGCGTTTGCAAAAGGTCTGCGGAGAAGGAGGTGAACGCCAGGCAACGAAAAAAAGTCTCCCATGATGTACGCATGAGAGGGCAAAGGATTGTCTGTTCGGCGTGCTCAACGGGGTGACGCTTCCCATGAGAGCATAACTGGTCATGGAAAATTCCCTTCTTTGGCTTCATTGATGGAAAGGAATTCGTCATGGTACACACATTTGGGCGCAGAGCGTGGAGAGCCGGACTCGCCCTGGTTCTGCTGATAACGCTGGTCGGCGTCTTTCTTGTCGCTGGTTCGGCGCGGCAGGCCCACGCGTCCCCGGCGATTCCGCTGCATGGGGCGATGGAGAATCCCGCCAGCCGCACCTATGCCTGTTTTATCGAAGACCCCGAAAATCCCACTAACCCCGCCTGCCAGGCGGCCATCGCGGCGGGCGGCACGCAGCCGCTCTATGACTGGTTCGCGGTCAGGCGCTCTGATGGCGCGGGCCGAACCGCTGGCTTTATCCCCGATGGCGAACTCTGTAGCGCTGGTAATCCCGAGTTTCTGGCCTACGATGCACCGCGCGCGGACTGGCCGGTGACAAATCTGCAGCCGGGCGCGCAGTTTACGTTTACCTATGGAGCGTGGGTGCCGCATCCCGGTAACTTCCGCTTCTACATTACGAACAGTACCTATGATCCGACCAAACCGCTAACCTGGTCCGAGATGAATCCCGAGCCGTTCCTGACCGTCGATCCTGAACCGGCGGTGGCGAATGGGGTCTATACCATGACCGGGACGTTGCCAATGGCAAGCGGACGGCAGATCATTTATTCGGTATGGACCCGCACGGATAGTACAGAGACGTTCTACGGCTGTTCCGATGTGGAATTCGGCACGGGCGGCGTTTATCCGACGCCGACGCCTGAGCCTCTGCCAACCTGTACGGCGACGGTGGAGGTCACAAATAGCTGGCCGGGCGGCTATCAGGCCAATGTGACGGTGACGAACACCGGCAATCTGGCGGTTGTTTCCTGGCTGGTTTCCTGGAATGTGCCAGATGGTGTGACGCTGGAGAGCGGCTGGAATGCGACTGTTACCCAGGATAGCAATAAATTCCTGGCGGCGGCCCCCAGCTGGAATCACTCTCTCAATCCGGGAGCTTCGGTGACAATTGGCTTTGTGGCTTCCGGTTCGGCGAGTCCTCCCCCCAGTGGCGTGACTCTCAACGGGGTGTCCTGCACTTGATGGCAGAACGGCTCCGTTGAGGCACACTCGCCTATGAGGAAGTGATTCTTTTGCAGAGAGTATCGCTCCTGGCGCGGGTCGTCTTCCTGCCGGTCGCTTCACTGGCCGGGCAGCCGCGACCTTCACCAGGGGCGATGCCCTCTCATATCAGCCCGTTTTCAGCGGACCCGGACATGGATGTTGTCTGGCGCGCAGGATGATGAAAGGACAAAAAACGATGAAAGCAAGGATGCTGATGCTATTCTCGCTGGGCATACTGCTTCTGCTTGCTGCTTACATACCGATGAGAATGACGGCTGCGGCGGCGACGGCGCCGTGTGCTGTGACCTATCAGGTGAACCAGTGGTACGGTGGCTTTACCGCCGATGTGCAGGTTACCAATAACGGCGCGGCGCTCTCTGACTGGACGCTGACCTGGACGTTCTCCGGCAATCAGCAGATTACGTCCGCGTGGAATACTCAGGCTACCCAGAACGGCGCGGCGGTGACGGCCCGGAATATGACGTACAACGGTTCATTGCCGACTGGCGGCATGGTGGATTTTGGTTTCCAGGCCACTTTCTCCGGCAGTAACGCGAGCCCGACCGATTTCGCGCTGAATGGGACATCCTGCGGCGGTACACCCACCGCGACACCAACGCCGAATACGCCGACGGCTACCTCTACCCCGCTGACACCTACTCCGACCATGCCACCGACGCCGACGCCGACGGCTACCTCTACCCCGCCATCTGGCGGCGGGTGCAGCGGGGCGATCTTCTGTGATGGCTTCGAGAACCAGACTGGCTCGCTTCCTTCTGGCACCTGGCAGGTCAGCTATCCCAATTGCCAGGGGACGGGCACGGTGACGGTGGACCGGACGGTGGCCCATAGCGGCAGCACTTCAATTCGTGTGAACGGCTACACGGGCTACTGCAATCACGTGTTTTTTGGTACGCCGCTCTCCTTTGTCAGCAGCGGGGCGGATCTGTACGTGCGCTACTTCATTCGTCACACGACGGCGCTCCCCACGGGACATGTCACGTCTGTCGCGATGCGCGATGCTAACGATGGCGGCAACGATCTGCGCATGGGCGGACAGAATGGAGCCTTGCAATGGAACCGCCAATCCGATGATGCCACGTTGCCCGCGCAGAGTCCCGCTGGCGTGGCCTTGAGTATGCAACTGCCCACGAACCAGTGGGAGTGCGTGGAATTCGAGGTCAACCAGGGCCAGGGCACCATGCGCACCTGGCTAAACGGCAACGAGGTGCCCGGTTTGCATCTCGATAATGTCGCGACCCAGGATGTAGACGCTCAATGGCTGCAAAGTCGTCCGAACTGGCGCCCGGCTCTGACCGATCTGCGCATGGGCTGGGAGAGCTACTCCGGCGGTGACGATACTCTCTGGTTTGACGATGTGGCCGTCGGCACGCAGCAGATAGGATGCGGCTCATAACATCCGTTATCCCGCCTTTGAAACGTCATGTACCTGCTGGCGCACCACTCCTGATGAGGCTTCTTGCCATCTCAGAAGATACCGTCGGGAACGTCACCGGTGGCGGCAGAAAGAGGGTGGCTTTTTGACAAAGCCGCCCTCTAACATGCGGGATGACTGAGCGTCAGGGCCAACGCGTCCTGGCGCTCAGGTGGTTACAGGCTGAGCATACGATCCAGGGCTACGCGTGCCCAGTGGGCGATATCTTCCTCTACATGGATCTGGTTGATGACAGTTCCTTCCAGCAGGGCTTCCAGAACCCAGGCGAGATATGCCGGGTGAATGCGGTACATGGTGGCGCAGGGGCATACCACAGGGTCCAGGCAGAAGATACGCTGTGCGGGA
>DASZXF010001112.1:0-13195 GCA_035546055.1 Ktedonobacteraceae bacterium | reverse complement strand
GGCGCTGGTTCACCTGGAAGACCCCGAAGGACGTTCCCTGAGCGAGCTTGCTACCCTGTTGATCTGCGATAAGAGCAATGTGACCAGCGTGGTGGATAAGTTGGAGGAGGCGGGCCTGGCGGAACGCAAAAGGGGTAAAGCGGGCGACCGCCGCTATACGCGTGTGGTGCTGACCGAGGCTGGCCAGGCATTACGCCAGCACGTCAAGGCCACGCGCAATCACATTATTTCTACGCGTTTGCACCCTCTCGGCCTGGAATCTTTGCAACGTCTTTACGCGTCTCTTCAGCAACTGCATGCGCTCCTGGGCGCTCAGTTTGCCAGCGGGGATCTGCCCGCGCTCATCGAACAGGCTCTTAACCAGCAGCAGCATATCATCTGATCTTTGCCCGGCTCTTGCATCCATGTGTGTGAATGCAAGCTCTCTACCTGTGCGCGCTCTGAGGTGCCGGAGCGCCTGTCCCCGGGATATTTTGGCCTTTTTTCAGGCCCGTTTTGTGTGCTCGTCAAGCAAACCACGACGGGCAAATGTTTCATGGAGGTTTTATGAGCAGACGACACTCTAAAGTTGGCATGGCCAGCCTGGTTATGCTGTGTGCTCTCCTGGCCGCGCTGCTGGCTGCCTGTGGCGGTTCCAGCGGTCCATCCAGCACGAGCAGCGGTCCGGTGACGCTCAATTACTGGTACACCGAAGGCACATCGGAGACGCCGGTGATTCTGCAATTGATCAAAGATTTTGAGGCGCAGAATCCCACTATTCACATTAATGCGCAGTATCAGGCCTTTGACCAGACGCAGGCAAAGTTCACCACGGCGGCCCAGTCGAACACTGCACCTGACATTCTGCGGTCCGATGTGGGCTGGGTGGCTCAGTTTGCCTCGCTGCGCTATCTTTTGCCGCTCGATCAGTATGTTTCGCAGAGCGATCTGAACGACTATTTGCCCAATGCGCTGGCCTATGACAAATATCAGGGCAAGGTCTACGGTCTGCCGCAGGTGACTGACTTCCTGGCCTTGCTGTACAACAAGGCGGCCTTTGCCAAAGCCGGCATTACGGCTGCGCCCAAAACGATGGATGAGTTCGAGGCCGATGCGCAGAAACTGGTGAGCAGCAAAGCCGCTAAATATGGCTTTGAGACCTCTGGCGCTTCGTACTACGTGCTGCCGTTCCTCTGGTCCTTTGGTGGCGGCATGATCGATGAGAACAACAATGTGCTGGTCAACAATGCCGGTTCGGTGGCGGGTCTGAATTTCCTGCTCAAGTTGCAGAACACGGATAAGGTTATGCCTGCCAGGATCGATTTCAACAATGGCTACAACAATATGGTCAATGATTTGAAAGATGGCACAACGGCTATGATTTTCGATGGTCCCTGGGAGACCTCGAATATTCTGACCGGTAGCGCCTTCAGTGATCAGGCGAATCTGGGCATCGCGGGCATTCCTGCCGGTCCCACGGGCGCGACCGGCTCCCCCACGGGTGGTCAGTCTTACGTCATCTACGCGGGCACCAAACATCCCGCCGAGGCTGCTAAATTCGTCCAGTTCATGAGTTCGACCGCCAGCCAGATTACGATTGCCAAGGCCAATCACACGCTGCCCACGCGTCAGTCGGCCTACAGCGATAGCGCGGTGTCGTCCAATCCGGTCATCGCGGGCTTCTACGCTGTGCGCAATACCGCGAAGAGTCGCCCGGTGATCCCGCAGGGTGGTCAGCTTTTCACCGATTTTGACCCGAACATCCAGGCGGCCCTGGCCGGATCAAAGTCCGCCTCTGCGGCCCTGGACGCTGTGGCGGAGAAGTGGAAGGCGCTGCTGGCCTCATAAGTCTGTACCATCAGTACAACTGCGTGCCGCCCCGCCCTTCACAAGCAGGAAGGGTGCGGGGCGGCATGTGAATGAGGAATGACCCGGAGACCCGGAGTCCCCCTTTCTGCTCCGCGCGCCTGAATGGGTCTGTGATCTGCCTTGAAGATTGTTGACGTATTTCCCATGCTGTGGATTTCGCAGTACAGATGAGAGGAAGCCATAACTCATGACCACCTCTGCCAAGCATCTCGCCCCGGGTATGTCCGGGAAACGCGGTTCGCGGGAGGCCAGGCAGCGTTTGCGGACAACGCTGCGCGCGTATCTCTGGCTTTCCCCATTAATTCTCTGCCTGGCGATTATTGTGGTGTATCCCCTGGTGAACGGCTTGATCCTGAGCTTTACCAATGCCGATCAGACCAACATCGCCGAACAGATCGGGGCGATCAGCTATCCGGCCACTTATAAGTTTATCGGCCTGCAAAACTATGTGACGATTGTGCGCAACTGGTTTACGCCAGGCTCGGATGAAAACCATGTGATTATTCAGACGGTGATCTGGATTATCGCTAACAGCGTTTTTCACTTTGTCGTTGGCCTGGGTCTGGCCCTGATCTTGAACCGCAAGATGCGTTTCCGGGGACTCTATCGCACGCTGTTGATGGTGCCCTGGGCTATGCCGCAGTTTGTCGCGGCCTTTGCCTGGCGCTTTCTCTATAACCAGCAGGGCGGCTATATCGATGCGTTCTTGCAGGCGCTGCACCTGCCCGCGATCAACTGGGGCTCTGATCCCGCCTGGGCGCTGGTTTCGGTGATTATCGTCAATATCTGGCTGGGGATTCCCTTTATGACGGTGACGCTGCTGGGCGGTTTACAGAGTATTCCCTCCGAATTGTATGAGGCCGCTGCGATGGATGGTACGAGCCGCTGGCAGCGTTTTCGCTATATTACCCTGCCGATGCTGCGCCCGGTGGCCTTCCTGGTGACGCTGCTGGATGTGATCTGGACCTTCAATGTCTTCGCGGTGATTTTCCTGATTACCCAGGGCGGTCCTTTCCACCGCTCGGATACGCTCTTTACCTATGCCTGGTCGCAGGCCTTCCAGGTTCCGCAGCGCTATGGCCTGGGCGGCGCCTACGGCATCATTATCCTGCTGATCCTGCTCGTCTTTACTTTGATCTACTCGCGCATGTTGCGCTCAAACGAGACAGTGTATTAAGCGAAAGGATTGCACTATGGCAGAGAATAGAACTATCTCCCACGCGCTACCTGTCACGACTGAGCCAGGCGGCGCGCGGATCGCTCACAGCCGACCCGGGCGCAGGGGGCCAGCGTTGCTTGGCTCGCTGGCGGCTCACGCGGTGATGATTGTGACGGTGCTGATCTGCATTTTTCCCATGGTTATCATCATTTCGACTTCGTTCAAGCTGCCCAATGCGGTGTTTGATCTCCAGATCATTCCCTCTCATCCGACTTTGAGCAACTATCAATATGTGCTCTCCGGCGATTTTGTGACCTGGCTGCTCAATAGTCTGAAAATTGGCCTGCTGACTACCCTGCTGGGCCTGGCCTTCGCGGCTCCGGCTGCCTACGCGGTGTCACGCTGGAAGTTCGTCGGCAAGCAGGGGCTGATGCTCTTTTTCTTGATTACGCAGATGTTCCCGGCGGTTCTGCTGATTGTGCCGCTGTACATTCTGTTCGCGCAGTTGAACCTGCTGGATAACATCCTGGGTCTGGTGATTGCCTATGCCACGACGGCCCTGCCATTCAGCGTGTGGATGCTCAAGAACTTTTTTGATACGGTGCCGAAAGAACTGGACGAGGCGGCGCGCGTTGACGGTCTGGGACCGTTTCAGACCTTCTGGCGCATTGTGCTGCCGCTGACTATTCCAGGAGTCGCGGTGGTGGCTTTTTTCAACTTTATGACCGCCTGGAATGAATTTATGATGGCCTATACATTTTTGCAGAGCGATTCCAATCTGACCCTGGCCATCGGCATTCAGCGTTTTGTGCATCAGTTTGGCGCCGATTGGCATTACCTGAGCGCGGCGGCGGTGCTGGTCACGCTGCCGGTGCTGATTATCTTCATCTGGGCGCAGCGCTATCTGGTGACTGGTCTGACGGGCGGCAGCGTGAAGGGCTAAGTCCATGCGCCAGCGGACGCGGCGGTGAGGAGCCTGCGCGGCCTTCCTGTGCCGATCCTTGCCCGCCGCGCGAAAATGAACAAACATACCATCCAGCCATGGAAGGAAAGAGAGGCTTTGTTGTTTACCAGTATACAGGATGTCCATTTTGTTTCTCAACAGGAGCGGAGTGCTTGCTGGCGCGGCCACGATCTCGGCGGGCGGCTCTGCACGTTTATCGTTACCTCTCTGGGGGAGGAAATTACGCGCGTGGTGCTCCGGCGCGGTGAGGAGACGGACGAGCGGCGGTATCCGGTGGCGAGCGCGAGCGCGGGTACGCTTCCCTATCTTTCCTGGATGGTTGAACAGGGCGACGAGTCCTGGCCGGTCTGTCCCCCGCCCGGACGCGAGCAGATGGCGGCTTTGCTTGAGCATTTTGTGAGCGACGAGACGGGGCTGGCCTTTGTGGCGCCTCTGCGCCCGCAGGATCATATCTACGGACTGGGCGAGCGCACCGGCTCCCAGGATAAACGCGGTCAGGCTTTCCCTACCTGGAATGTCGATCCGCCCATGCACCACGACGAGCGGACGCCGACGATGTATATCTCTATTCCCTTTTATGTTCGCCTGGACAGCGCGACCGGCCAGGCTGACGGTGTGCTGATCGATCATGCCGGGCGCGTGGAGGTGGACCTTGGACACGGCCAGTCTGATCAGCTTTCCCTCGCTGTCGCCGGGGATACGCTGGCCGTCTATTGCTTCGCCGGACCCACACCCGCCGCTGTGCTGCGCCAGTAAAGCGCCCTGACCGGGCGAACGCCGCAGCCGCCGCGCTGGGCGCTGGGCCATCATCAGTCCCGCTGGAGCTATGAGAGCGCCGCCGAAGTGCGCACGATTGCCCGTACCATGCGAGAACGCCGCCATCCCTGTGACGCCATCTGGCTGGATATTGACTATATGGATGGCTTTCGCAATTTTACCTGGCATCCAGAAACCTTCGCCGAGCCACGCGCCTTGATTGAAGAACTGCGCGCGCAAGGTCTGCGCCTGGTCACGATTATTGATCCTGGTACCAAATATGAGGAGGGCTACGCGGTGTACGATCAGGGGCACGCGCACGATTACTTCTGCCGCTATCCCGATGGTCGCTTTTTTCTCGGCGAGGTCTGGCCCGGCGCCTGCGTCTTTCCCGACTTTTCCCGTCAGGACGTGCGTGCCTGGTGGGGCGATCTCTACGCCGGCCATGTCGGACTGGGCGTGGCCGGCATCTGGAACGACATGAATGAGCCGGCCCTGACCAGCATTCTCTCAGAGAATAGCGCCGAGCACGTCCACGGCAAAACCATGGATACCAATGTCCTGCACCGCCCCGCTTTTCCGACATCTGATGGGCAGGCCGAGATATCCCTGCCGCATGCCTGCTTTCACAACGCCTATGGTCTGCAAATGGCCCGCGCCACCTATGAAGGTTTGCGGCGTCTGCGCCCGGATGAGCGTCCCTTTGTGCTCTCGCGCTCAGGCACAGGCGGTATTCAGCGCTACGCCGCTGTCTGGACCGGCGATAACACAAGCGAGTGGGAACACATTCTGCTGGCCCTGACCATGTGTCTCAACCTCAGCATGAGCGGCGTACCCTTCGTCGGCATGGACATTGGCGGTTTCTGGAACGATAGCAACGGCGAACTGCTGGTGCGCTTCGCTCAGCTTGGTGCCCTTATGCCCTTCTGTCGCAATCACAACGCCAAATTCATCGCCGGCCAGGAGCCCTGGGCCTTCGGTGAACCGTTTGAGAGCGCGTATCGCGCCGCCATCGAACTGCGCTATCGCAGCCTGCCCTATCTCTACACCCTTTTCGCTGAATCCGCGCGCAGCGGCGCCCCGGTCATTCGTCCCCTGTACTATCACTATCCCCAGGATGGCCAGGCCTTATTGAGCGAGGACGAATTTCTCTTCGGCGAAACCCTGCTTTGCGCGCCTGTCTATGTGGAAGGGACGGGCAGCCGCGCCGTCTATCTGCCTGCCGGCGCCTGGTTCGACTACTGGAGCGGCCAGCTCTACCTCGGTGGACAGACCCATATCGTCGAGCAGCCATTGGAGCGCTGGCCGCTTTTTGTGCGCGCCAACAGCATTCTGCCTCTCGGCCCCGTCATGCAGCACACCGACGAGCGCCCGACCGATCCACTGACCATCCACTGCTACCTGGAGGAGCAGGGGCAGGCCAGCTATACCCTTTACGAAGACGATGGCATTTCCCCGGCCTACGCTCACGGCGCCTTTGCCGAAACGCTGATCGCCTGCCGCGCCCACGGCTCGCAAGTGGCAATCACCATCGAGGAGCATTTCGCCAGCTATCGGCCCGAACGGGAATGGTACGAGGTAGTTGTCCACTTCGCCGGACGCACCATGAGCAAACGCCTGCGCGCCGGCACAGGCACCATCAGCGTCACTCTCTAAGAGAGGGCATCTCTGTTCTTGCCAGGTGAGAAGCACACGGGCGGCAGCAACCAGCCTCGCCTTGCGCTGCCGCGATGTAGCCGCCATAAGCAAAGCTCTGGCGGCTATATCGGAGTGTTTGTAGCGTGCTCTGTGCTCTGACCTGGCCTCTGGCGGCTTTTCCGGTCAGTCCTTATGTCCCCAGGCGGAGAGGAGCATCCACGCGCCACAGAAATCTTCTTCAAGCATTTCTTTTAGCGAAAGTTGCAGCAGTTCCATCCATTCTGCACCCGTCATCAATCCCGACTTATCAATCAGCGGTTGGGCGCCGGCATAGCCAGAGGCGTAATCATGATAAAAGGTCTCGTGAAGAGGCGTACCTGCCGAAAAGTCGATGAAATGCGCCTTTTTCTGGACCCTGACCAGTCCGGAGTTCGAGAGGAAACGCGCCAGGACCGGCAGCACGCCCATGTGATAGCCATTGGGTGAGAGACCGTACCCAAAGCGGTGGAAGGTCTGGTTGAGGATCATGCCCGCCTTCTCGCAATGGACTTTGTTGGCGAAGCCATGCTCGAAATCGGTAAAGCAGGCAATGCCGCCGGGTCGTAGCAGACGAAAACACTCGCTCATCAGCCTTGGCCAGTCCTGCGCCTTCATAAAGCCCACGATCAGCCGGGCGTTGATGAGATCAAAAGAGGAATCCGGGAAAGGCAAAGGCTCAAGAATATTTCCCACCTGAAAATGGACATTTTCCCGGTTCTGCACCCGCGCCTGGGCATTGGCATAGGCGATCATGCGCTGGCTGATATCAATGCCAATCACCTCCACATCGCGATAAGTATAGGCTACCTCCTGTGCCCAGCCGCCGGGGCCGCACGCCAGATCAAGAATCCGATTGGCCCGGGTAAGATCAAGCTGCTCTGGGAAAATCCCCCCCATGGCCTGTGTCAGCGCCTGGTCCTGGCGCAGCAAGCGCGCCATCTCAGCCGCGCTTTCCGCGTCAACCACGTATCCTTCATGATTTTCTTCCGGTGTCGATGCCATCGTCAAATCCGCTCCTTTCGCTCTCGTTTTTGTAATGTATCATTTTTTTCTGAGAAGTGCAACGCAGCCGCAAACCAGCACCGAATTCTTCAAATGTTGCTTATTGCAGCCCATCGCTTAATGGCAGAGATGCTGCTGAAAGAAGCGCAGAGCCAATTGCCCCATCTCATGCCAGATAGCGCCTTCCCAGGGAAGCGCTGGATCTTCACGCAGGTTGTGATAGGCATTTTGTATCGGCATGAAAGTTACTTCGGCTCCAACCGCCTGGAGCGCCTCGTGCAGGGCTTGCCCTTGTTGAAAAGGCACGGTTTCGTCGTGCGTTCCGTGAACGATGAGGAAAGGAGGGGCATCCGAGCGGACATGGCTGAGAGGACTTGCCAGGCGCATCATCTCCTCCTTTTCCCGTACGGTCCCTCCAAATAATTGCGTCACCGGAGGGGGAAGCGGCGCGTCGTTGAGCAACTCGCCGCCAGGAGAGAAAAAGTCACTCGGGGCGCAGATGGTCATGACGGCCTGCACCTGGCTGGAATATCCAGGTGAGCCGCTCTTGCCTTCCAGCAGAGAATCGCCAGCGGTGAGGCCCAGCAGCGAAGCCAGGTGTCCACCCGCCGAAGATCCGTAGACACCAATGCGCTCAGGATCAATGGCATAGCGCTGCGCGTTGGCTCGTAACCAGCGGATGACCGCTTTTACGTCATGGATCTGCGCGGGAAAAGGAGCCTGCCAACTGAGGCGTAGCGAGGCGCTGACGGTCACAAAGCCGTGAGCAGCGAGAAGAGGATTCCCATCGGGATTCATCGCCCAACCGCGATGAGCCTCGTACCAGCCACTACAGGGAAGATAGACAACAGTTGGTAACGGCTTATCGGGTAATGGATACGGATAAAGAAGATCGAGGTATAAGGGGATGCCTTCTGCCTCGCCGTACTGAATGCCTACTATACAGGTAAGCGGAACAGGCATAGATGGAGAAGAAATGGACATCACTATACTCCTTCCTTTTCTGTGAAAGTCACATCATCGAAAACGACATCCGAATACGCGTTATACTACAACATTGATGCAAGAGAGGAGGATTTTTCGCGTATAAACGCACATAGAGGGAGAGATGCGAGCGGAACGTTGCTCGATAAACCCTCCACCCGTATATAGGATTTCAGTATTTCTATGGGTGGTGCTGACAGGTAAGGTAGATCTGGCGTAGATACCCGGCACCTGCCAGTCGGCAAGAAGGATACTGCCGATCAGGTCTGAGTATTTAGCGGGGAAGCCCTGTAGCGTAGCTCATTGGCCCGTGTCCATATATTATAATGGCAGTGCGCCTGGTAAGCAGGCGTCGCTGAGAGACTCTCAACAAAGGATGAGCTATGTTATGAGTAAAATACTGGCAGTCATTCTGGCCGGGGGCCAGGGCGAACGACTGAGCCTCCTCTCACAGAAACGCGCGAAGCCGGCTGTGCCCTTCGCGGGTAAGTACCGCATCATCGATTTCGCGCTGAGCAATTGCGTCAATTCCGGCATCACCGACGTGGCTGTGCTGACGCAGTACCGGCCCCATTCGCTGCACGATCACATCGGGATCGGCAAGCCGTGGGATCTGGACCGCCAGCAGGGGGGTGTGTTTTTGCTCCAGCCCTACATCGGGCGCCAGGAGTCGGAATGGTACCAGGGAACCGCCGATGCGGTCTAT
Organism: Ktedonobacteraceae bacterium; assembly: GCA_035546055.1. Classification (GTDB taxonomy): domain Bacteria; phylum Chloroflexota; class Ktedonobacteria; order Ktedonobacterales; family Ktedonobacteraceae; genus Paraktedonobacter. Next base: position 4,099 of record DASZXF010001112.1, on the reverse strand, counting down.
CAAAATCTGGATTTCATTATGGAGGCGCGTTACGATTACGTACTCATTCTGGCTGGCGACCATATCTATCGCATGGATTATGGACCGATGATCGCTTTCCACCAGCAGCAGAACGCCGATGTGACGATGGGCGCGGTGGTGGTCCCCATCGAGGAGGGCCATCGCTTCGGCATTCTGGAGACTGACGCCGAAAACCGCGTGATAGCCTTTGAGGAGAAGCCCGCCAGGCCGCGTGGCACGCTGGGCTCGATGGGCATCTATGTCTTCAGCCGCGAGACGCTGGTCAATGTCCTGATCGACGATGAGGAGGACAGCGGCGCGAATACGCGCCACGATTTCGGCCATGATATCATCCCCTCCATGCTGGCACGTCAGCAGCGCGTCTATGCCTATCCTTTTACCGGCTACTGGCAGGACGTGGGCACCATTCAATCCTACTGGGAAGCGCATATGGAATTGCTCAACGAGCAGCCAGTGTTCGATCTTTATGATCCCTCGTGGGTGGTCCATACGCGCAGCGAGGAGCGGCCACCGGCTCGCCTGCATAGCGGCTCGCAGGTTCATCGCAGTCTGATTTCGCACGGCTGCATCATTCGGGGCGAGGTGGAGCGCAGCGTGCTTTCGCCAGGGGTGATCGTTGAGGAGGGGGCGCAGGTGCGCGACTCGATCATTCTGTTTGACTGTGTGATCGGCGCGGGCAGCGTGGTCGACCGGGCCATTCTGGATAAAGAGGTCATCGTGGGTAAAAATTGCCGGGTTGGTTTTGGCGACGATTTTACCCCCAATAAGCTGGAGCCGGGACGCCTGAATACCGGTATTACCCTGATTGGCAAACGCGCGCACCTGCCCGACAACCTCCAGGTTGGACGCAACTGCAAGATCGGCTCGGATCTGCGCCCGGAGGATTTCGCCAGCGCCATGCTGGCCAGCGGGGAAACGGTCGAGGATCGCACCTTTACCCACGGCTGGGAGCGCGAACTGGCCCGGCGTGGCAGAGCGCCGTCCGCGCAGGAGCCGCTGACGCAGCCCTGATCTTTAGCGAAAATGCCCGACCGGGAAAGAAGTCGGGCATTTTCGCCAGACTCTTGTCAAAATCCTCTGAACAGGGGATAATAGCGCCGGTATATGCGCAGAAACGTCTCCAAATCCATCTTGTCAAAAAAGCATTTCTCGACATATTTCGGGAAGCATGCGCGCACTTTCTGAACAGACTATAGAGGAGGTTCTCATGTCGCTTATCTGTCCCCAATGCTCGCAGGTCAATCAGGACCAGACGGGCTTTTGCCGGGCGTGCGGCTACCGTTTTCAGGGCAACGAGATGCCAGTGGATGAAGGGGCCACAATACGGCCCGCCAGCCTGGCTGCCGTTCCCTCCGATGCCGATCCTTCAGAGACCCTGAAGCCGAGTCAGCCTGCTGTCGCACAGCCCACACCGGTGATGGCCACGCCTCAGCCGCAAACGCCGCCGTCTCCGTCTCTGTCGTCAAGCTCGCCCGTCTATGAGCAGCCGCCGGTAGCGGCTCCCGCGCCTGCGCCTGCTCCCGCGCCTGCCCCGGTCCCGGCGCCAGTACAGAGCCCCTATTTCCCGCAGCCAGCTCCCTACGCGCAGGGTGGCTACCCGCCTCAGCAGGCGCAGCAGCCCGTCTATGGTCAATATCCTCCGCAGGGAGGGTATGGCGCGCCCGTACCCGCGCCCGCGCCTGTACACGCCTCACCCTCGCTCCTGTCGACCTTGCAGCGCGCCTTTGCGGGCAAGGGGACGCCTGTTCACCATCGCTCCTGGCTGATTGAGAACAAACAGGTGGCACCTCAGACCCTGACCAGCGCCTTTATCGCCAATTTTCAGAAGCAGAACGTGATGGGGGTGCAGATCGAGCCGGAGCGCCTGCGCGAATACGGCGCGGTCCTGGAAGAACGCGATTACGTCAAAGTGCGCTACGGCGCGTCTTCCGTTTTTGTCTACCTGGCTCCCATGGGACAGAATCTCTATGTCTCGCGCACTTCTACCATTCGCCAGCCCTATAGCCGCGTGCGCATGGTCATGGCGGCCACGCTCTTTGTGATTATGGTGATCGCCCTGATCCTCTCCCTGGTGATTAACCCATCCACGTTCGCTGACGTGGCCGCCTTCTATTCGGTGCTGAGCACCAAGGGCTTTTTCGTCTACATCTTTGATGGTCTGCTCATCTTTTTCCTGGCAGCCCTGCTGCGTTCAGTCGTCTTCTGGCTGACCGATAAGGACTTCCTGGCTATCCTGCGCCCCAACCGGCTCAGCGATTTCTCACTAGATGCGCTTTCTTCGATTGAAGAGACGACGGACAAAGCGTTGCGCGTCACCCTGCAGGATGCCGGTCTGGATGCGCAGGCGATCCAGCTCTCCCAAAGCCTGGCGCCCCAGCAGCCCTTGCACCGCATCTAGGTCTGTCTCTATCTCAGCCATCCCTCGCTTGCCTGGCTGGCGCAAGCGCCAGGGAGAAAAAAGCTGTGACGAACCAGCCAGGAGAGCGGACGTGCCCGCTCTCCTGGCTGGTTCGTCACTTTTTGGGGACATGAGGGATGGCGCATAGCGCAAAGGCGGTAGAGCATCAGGCGCCGGCCAGCGCTTGCTCGATGCCGCTGGCCCAGACCAGGAGATCTTCGTCGTGCTGAAAACGCGCGGCGCATTGCAGACCGAGCGGCAGACCGCTGGCGCCGCGCCCGTTCGGCAGAGTCAGGGCGGGCAGACCGGCGTGGGTCCAGGGCAGGTTCATGGCCGGACTGCCGGTGCTGGCCAGACCTTCCGGCGCTGTGCCGGTGGCGGCTGGACTGAGCCAGAGGTCAATCCCCTCGGCGTCCATCAGTGCGTGCAATTCGTCGCGTAGAGCCTGTGGACTGGCGCGATAAAGATCGTATTCAGGATAGCTGATGGTCTGCCCTTCGCGAATCGCAGCGGCGGTGCGCGGGCGATAGAGTATCTCGTATTGTCCGAACCAGTCGGCATGTACCTGCGCCATTTCAGCGCAGACCAGGCGCTGATGCCGATGCGTGATGGCCTCGATATCCGCGAAGGCTGGCACATGGCGCAGGGTATAGCCGGCTTGCTCCAGGCGTTGCACCTGCCGCTCGAAGACCTGCAAGGCTTCCTGCCCGGCCTGAGCCAGGTAAGGACCATCGGGAATCCCCAGCACTGGCGGCTGGCGCGGCGGCTGGCCTGACCGCCAGTTGGCGCAGAGCAGCGGCGCGACTTCCCGCGCGCCGGCCAGGTCTTGCGTTAGATAACCAATCGTATCCAGGCTGCGCGCGCAGAAAATCATGCCGTCTGTCTCTATGCGCTCATAGCTGGGTTTAAAACCGACCAGTCCGCAGTAAGCGGCGGGACGAATCACCGAGCCGCTGGTCTGAGTACCCAGCGCCAGTTGACAGTAGCCAGCCGCCACCGCAGCCGCCGAGCCGCTGCTGGAGCCGCCGGGCGTATGCGCCGGGTCGTGAGGATTGCGCGTCGGCCCCGGCTCAAAGTAGGCAAATTCAGTCGCGACTGTCAGCCCTAGCATGATCGCCCCGGCAGCGCGCAGCTTGCCTGCACAGGAGGCTTCGGGACCGGCGAAGAGGTCCGGCGGCAACTGTGAACCGGCATGGGTGGTGAACTGCTCGACCGCGAAAAGATCCTTCACGCCGACCAGCACGCCGTACAGTGCTGGCCGCCGCGCGGGATCAGGAAAGCGCTCCCGCAAACTCTCGGCCTCTCGCAGCAGTCTGCCACGCCGATCCGCCTCCGGCAGGAGCGCCTCAAGCTCAGGCTCCGCCGCCTCAATGCGCTGGCAAACCTCCTGAATGTACGTGGTGAGATCGATTTGCCCGGTCCGCAGCGCCTCCCGCGTTGCCGCGAGCGGAAAAGACGCCAGATATGCCATGCTGGTACCTCCTTCAAAATCTTCGTCGTTGCTCTCAGTGTAGCACACATTGTTCTGCTGCCCCCAGGGCTTTTTTTGTCTACCGCTTTTTCCTCGTCCGATGGTTTTACTTCTATTGCTTGCCATACCTCCCCACCCCCAAAAGACGAATGATGCAGGACCAGCCGGGCTGCGCCCGGCTGGTCCTGCATCATTCGTAAATATCAGTC
>DASZXF010001111.1:0-28959 GCA_035546055.1 Ktedonobacteraceae bacterium | reverse complement strand
GCGCTCGCCAAACCTCATCAAAAAAGAGGGGAGCGGGGCGCAACCAGCGCTTGAGGCCGCCTCAGAAAAAGGGGGGATGACTCATGAGGGGGAAGCAATTGGCCGCTGGCAAAAGGCTTCTCGCTCAGGGGGAAGCAATTGGCCGGCAAAAGTGGCTCTTTTCTACTTCTTGTCTTCGTTCAGGAGGGTGAGGAGGCTGGCGAGGATGCGACCGGTGGCGCCCCAGATGCGCAGGGAGCCGTAGTCGTAGAAGTAGACCGGGCGGGTGCGTCCGCCGTTGCTCCAGATTTCGGTGTGGGCGATGGCGGGATCAGACAGGGCAGCCAGGGGAAGTAGAAGCACTTCCGCCACCTCGCTGGCCTGGGCCAGGAGTTGTCCCGGACCCTCCGGCAGGTAGGCCACCACGGGCAGAATGAGAAAATTGCTCACCACCGTAAAGACAGGTGAGAGCAGGCCGAGTACGTCCACGCGCGTCGGATGCAGGCCAATCTCCTCGGCAGCCTCGCGCAGAGCAGTAGCCACCAGCGACGAATCTGACGGATCGTAGGAGCCGCCAGGGAAGGCAATCTCTCCGCCGTGAGCGCGCAAGGTCGTCGCGCGCCGAATAAAGGCCAGGTGAGTTTCGCCATCTTGCGAGAAAAGCGCCAGCAAAACCGCCGACTTGCGCGCCTCGGGCCGCTCGCCCTCCAGCACATCGACCAGAGAGGCGGCCTTCTCCAGCGGCTGCAAGCGCGCGCGCAAAACCGGGAGCAGCAGAGAGATATCACGCAGGTTCATGCCCATCATTGTAGCATAAACCCGGCAGGAAAAGAAACTCCCGAATCATCTGGTATCTCTTGCCACTCTGTGGTACAATATGGCAGACGAACAAGCACCGGCGGAGATTGGCGAAATGGTTAGAGATTGTCTTGCATTCAGGGGTCACTTTTGGTATAATTAAAGCATCGAGTGGGGGTATACTGTGCTCAGGCTCTTATTGTGTCCGTGACACGGGTTTACCTGTCTGCGAGCGTTGTTTCGTATGACCGTTCTCCAGGGCAAAAATAGTGCCCATTAGATGCATAACTGGCGAAGAAGACAAGAGTAGCCTGAACCACCTCCTCCGATATGCCTATGTCCATATGACGCATCCCCTGTTTCTGGTAGACGCGAGTCGTATCGTCTTTAGAGGCAAGCAGCCAGGCGAGAGAAACGCGCACCGGCACGAACAAGGGCCGTCTGAGGGGCTGGCTCAACACCGTGGATCGAAGGGGGTAACTCACCCATGCAAGCAAGAAAGCACGGCGACCTTTCGACAATGCCAGCGGCAAATCTAACAAGCGGACGGGTACAGACGATGTTTGAAGGAAAAGATCAGGAAGGGCGAAACCACACGAACCCAGATGAGGTGGACGGCTACAATGAAATGGCAGCATTGCTTGAGTCATCCACGACTCCCATCAATATCAAGCGCGGCGATGTAGTCGATGGCGTAATCGTGCGTATTGACCAGGACGAGATTCTGGTTGATATTGGTCTCAAGTCGGAGGGCGTCCTTTCCACCAAAGAGCTGCCAGCGACGGGGGATTGGTCATTCGACCAGTTGCACCTGAACGACAAAGTGCTGGTTTATGTGATCCAGCCCGAGACTCCCGATGGCCATGCGTTGCTTTCGCTCAAGCGCGCGAATGCCGAACGGCAGTGGCGCATTGCGGAGGAGCAGTATAAGAGCGGCGAGCTGCTCAAGGCGAAAGTCATCGACTACAACAAGGGCGGCCTGATTGTTGATGTCTCCGGGATTCGCGGCTTCGTGCCTATTTCCCAGATCTTGAATCTGAAGCGCGAAGAGGTAGCTGCCGGCGGCGATAATCAGGAGACGGCGGCCAAGCTGCAGAGCATGAAAGACAAAGAGCTGCAGCTCAAGATCATCGAGATCAACCGCGCGCGCAACCGCCTGATCCTGTCGGAGCGCCTGGCTGTTCAGGAATGGCGCCAGCGCCGCCGCGAGGAGCTGCTCGATGAGCTGAAGCCCAACGAGGTGCGGCGTGGCGTGGTCAGCAACCTGGCCAACTTCGGCGCCTTCGTGGACCTGGGAGGCGCAGACGGACTGGTCCATATCAGCCAGCTCGCCTGGAGCCGCGTCAACCATCCCAGCGAGGTGCTCAAGGTCGGTCAGGAAGTTGAGGTTCAGGTTCTCAGCGTCGACAAGGACAAAAAGAAGATCGCGCTCTCGATCAAGCGCGCGGAAGTCGATCCCTGGACGACGGTGGAGCAGCGCTACACCCCCGGCCAGGTAGTGACCGGCGTAGTGACGAAGATCGCCCCCTTCGGCGCTTTTGCGCGCATTGAGGACGGCATCGAGGGTTTGATCCACCAGTCCGAGCTGACGCCCGGCATGGACCCCAAGGCCAACCTGCACGAGGGCCAGCAGTTGCAGTTGCGCATCCTGCGCATCGACGCGGAGCGCCGCCGCCTGGGTCTGAGTCTGCGCCAGGCCGACGAGATGGACGCGGAGAAGCCCGCCACCGAGGTCACAACGCCCGAAGGCGAAGCGGCCCCGGAGCGAACCGCCAACGAAAAGGTCATGATTTCACTGGAGGACGCGGTTCCCCATACCGAACCCGCCACCGTGGAACGCGAGTCGCGCCGCGAGCGCCGCGAACGCCAGGAGCGTGTCAACGACAATCCGCTGTTCAACAACCTGTCGGTAGGCGACGAAGGCGAGACCACGGCCATGGCCGAAGCTTTCCGCGCCGCTGCCCGCCAGCGCTCGAAAGACGAGTCAGACAGCAGCGAGAGCTAAGCAACCGGCAAGCGTTTCAGGGGCGCCGGGAAGACGAAATTCGTCCTCCCGGCGCCCCTTTGCTCTCAGCACAGAGCAAGATTCGCCTTTCTTTCAAAAAGTTTCAACTTTCGCCAGTAGATATCTTGCTACTCTCATCATCCGAGTGATATACTCTTGCTAAGGACAACGTAAATGGATAAGGGATATCGTCCGAACCCAATCATATGAGGAATGTACGCGATAACTGCTACAGAGAAACGATAGTAGGAGGCATAGCTGCATCACCATTCATTGCTCACCAGATATATGCTCACTGAACATGAACAAACGATTGTCGGACCCTCCTTTCGTGGCACAGAGCTTGCTGTGTGCTCGTAAGGGGGTCGATTGTTTCTAGGGACGCATTCATTGCTGAATGAATGGATATCGAGAGAGGGAGGGCACATGCTATCCTTGACGCGATATAGAGGGTGTTGTATGATGAAATGCGCAGTTTACCTGAGCATCACAGAGGGCTCGGTTCCACCCTCTGCCACTGAAAGGGGGGTGAAAAACAGGTGAACGACAGAGATAGGTTCGATAAGTTCACAGAGCGGGCGCGGAAAGTTCTGAGCCTGGCTCAAGAAGAGGCACAACGTTTCCAGCATAATTATATCGGGACGGAGCACCTGCTGCTGGGTCTCGTGCGTGAAGGCGAAGGCGTTGCGGCCAAAGTGTTAAGCAATCTTGGCGTTGAGTTAAATAAAGTTCGCAGCGCCGTGGAATTTATTATTGGCCGTGGGGATCGCATTGTGCTGGGTGAAATCGGCCTGACCCCCCGCGCTAAGAAGGTGATCGAGCTGGCGGTAGACGAAGCTCGGCGCCTGAATCACCACTATATCGGGACGGAGCATCTCTTGCTCGGCCTGGTACGCGAAGGCGAAGGTATCGCGGCTGGCGTGCTGGAGAGCCTGGGCGTGAACCTGGAGAAGGTGCGCACGCAGACCATCCAGGTCTTGAGCCAGTCGGGCGCGCCCCACGAGCGCGATGCCAAACACTCGAAAACTCCCACCATCGACCAGATGGGTATCGATCTGACGGCGGCGGCGCGAGCTGGCACCCTCGATCCGGTGATTGGACGGCACCAGGAGATCGAGCGTGTGATTCAGATTCTCTCCCGGCGCAATAAGAACAATCCGGCCCTGATCGGTGAGCCTGGCGTGGGTAAAACAGCCATTGTCGAAGGTCTGGCCCAGCGGCTGGTGGCCGGTGAAGTGCCCGAAACCCTGGTGGGCAAACGTCTGCTCACCCTGGATGTCGGTTCGCTGGTAGCCGGCACGAAGTACCGTGGTGAGTTTGAAGAGCGCCTGAAAAAGATTATTGAAGAGATCCGCAGCAGTCGCGACTGCATCATCTTTATCGATGAGGTGCATACGCTGGTCGGCGCGGGCGCGGCGGAGGGCGCGGTTGATGCCGCCAATATCCTCAAGCCGGCGCTGGCACGCGGCGAGTTGCAGTGCATCGGCGCGACGACTCTCGATGAGTACCGGAAGTACATCGAGCGGGACGCGGCTCTCCAGCGGCGCTTCCAGGAAGTCATTGTGCGCGAGCCTACGATTGAGGAAACCCTGGAGATCCTCAAGGGTATCCGCGAGCGCTACGAGCAGCACCATCGCCTGGTGATTACCGACGAAGCCCTCAAGGCCGCGACCGAGATGGCCAGTCGCTATATCACCGACCGCTTCATGCCGGACAAGGCCATTGACCTGATCGACGAGGCGGCCAGCCGCGTGCGCATGCAGAACTCGCTGGCTCCGCTGAATCTCAAAGAGGCCATGAAAGGTCTGGAGTCGGTTCTGCGCGAAAAAGAGCAGGCCATTCAGCAGCAGGAGTACGAACTGGCGGCTGAACTGCGCGACCGCGAGGTCAAGCTGCGCGACCGCATCGCCAAGCTGGAGTCCGGCTGGCATCGCGAACGCGGCAGCGAGAAGCCCTCGGTAGGCGAAGAGGAGATCGCTCAGATTGTCTCCATGTGGACCGGCATCCCCGTGATGCGTATCGCGCAGGAAGAGTCGCAGCGTCTGCTCCAGATGGAAGAGGCTTTGCACGCTCGTGTAATTGGTCAGAACGAAGCGATTGAAAAGATCGCCCGCGCGGTTCGCCGCGCCCGCGCTGGTCTAAAAGATCCCAAGCGTCCGATTGGTTCCTTCATCTTCATGGGTCCGACCGGCGTTGGTAAAACCGAGCTGGCCAAGACCCTGGCCGAATTCATGTTCGGTAGCGAAGAAGCCCTGATCAAGATCGACATGTCAGAGTTCATGGAGCGCCACGCGGCAGCCCGCCTGGTCGGTGCCCCTCCCGGATATGTCGGGTACGAAGAGGGCGGTCAGCTCACCGAGGCTGTGCGCCGCAAGTCCTACAGCGTGATCCTGCTGGATGAAATCGAAAAGGCCCACCCGGATGTCTTCAATATGCTGCTCCAGATCCTGGAGGACGGCAAATTGACCGACGCCAAGGGCCGCACGGTGGACTTCCGCAACACGGTGGTCATCATGACCTCGAACGTCGGCGCCCAGTTGCTCAATAAAGAGGCCTCGATTGGCTTCAAACAGTCGAAAGACAAAGCCAAAGCCAACCAGGCAGAGTACGACGCCATGAAGGACAAGGTACTCGGCGAGTTGAAAAACACCTTCAAGCCCGAGTTCCTCAACCGTATCGATGAGGTCATCGTCTTCCACTCCCTGCGCATGGAGGAGATGTACTCAATCGTCGAGTTGCTGCTCAAGCGTGTGCGCACGCAGTTGACGGAGCAGCAGCTTGAACTGGTTGTGCCCCAGGTGGCGAAGGACTTCCTGATCGAAAAAGGTTTCGACGCCCAGTACGGTGCGCGTCCGCTGCGCCGCACCATTCAGCGCCTGGTCGAAGATCCGCTGGCGGAAGGACTGCTGCAAGGCACCTACCATCCCGGCGATCTGGTCGAGGCGCAGGTCATCGACGGCGAGTTGCACCTGCAAGTGCGCAACCGCATCGAGCAATTGCCACCGCCCACGCCGCCCGAAGCGGCCCTCTCGGCTGGTGGCAGCAGCGACGGCCCCGGCGGAGACCTGTCACAGGGCTAAATCAGAACGTCAGACATGTGGGGTGCGCAATGCCGCACCCCATATGTTTTATGGCCCCTTTCTTTCATATATGATCTGATCCGGCCCTGAGCCGGGATAAAAAGCAACAGGCAAAGCACTTATCTATGGCTAAATTACGTACAAAATATGTCTGCCAGCAGTGCGGCGGCGAGCAGACCAAATGGGCGGGTAAATGTCCCGACTGCGGCGCCTGGAACACCCTGGAAGAGACCGTTGAGCAGCCCACCAGTGCCAGTCAGCCGCGCCGTCCCACCGTCGCCACAGGTCGGACCAGCGTGGCTCAGGGCACACAGATACCCGTCGCCCTGCCCGCCATTCAGCCGCTCTCACAGGAGCGCGTCTCCGTGGGCTACGCGGAGATGGATCGCGTGCTGGGCGGCGGCCTGGTCACAGGCTCGCTGATCCTGGTCGGCGGAGAGCCAGGCATTGGCAAATCAACCCTCCTGCTCCAGGTAGCCGGAAAAATCGCCGAGTCCACCGGCACAGTGCTCTATATCTCCGGCGAAGAGTCAATTGAGCAGGTCAAAATGCGCGCCGAGCGCCTGGACATTCGCGGCGAACGCCTCTTCCTGCTGGCCGCCACCGAGCTAGATGTCATTGCCGAGGCCGTCTATCGTCTCAAACCCGCCATGGCCATTGTTGACTCCATCCAGACCGTCCTCGCCAACAATCTGACCTCCGCGCCGGGCAGCATCAGCCAGGTGCGCGAGTGTACCCTGCAACTGATGCAGCTCGCCAAGAACTCGCTGACCCCCATCTTTATTGTCGGCCATGTCACCAAAGAAGGCACCGTGGCCGGACCCAAGGCGCTAGAACACATCGCCGACGCCGTTTTGTATTTAGAGGGTGAACGCTATCACACCTATCGGCTGCTGCGCGGGGTCAAAAACCGCTTCGGAGCCACGCATGAAGTGGGCGTATTCGAGATGCTCGGCGACGGACTGGCCGAAGTTGCCAACCCCTCAGCTATCTTCCTGGCCGACCGGGCCACCGGCGCTAACGGCTCCGCCGTCGTCGTCAGCATGGAAGGCACGCGTCCCCTGCTGGTCGAGGTCCAGGCGCTGGCCACGCCGACCAACTTTGGCAACCCGCGTTGCACCACCAACGGCATTGAATATAGCCGTCTGCTGATGCTCCTGGCGGTTCTGACCAAGCGCGTTGGCCTGGCCGTGGGTAGCCATGATGTCTACGTCAACGTCGTAGGAGGTTTTACCCTGGAAGAACCGGCTATCGACCTGGGAGTAGCGGCGGCCATTGCCTCCAGCTACCGTGAGAAACGTATCCCCCCCGACATGGCCCTGATCGGCGAGGTAGGACTATCTGGTGAGTTACGTCCGGTCAGCCGCCTGGGTCTGCGCGTGCGCGAGGCCGCTAAACTCGGCTTCAAACGCTGCATCGTGCCTAAAGCCGGTGGAGGCGCGACCATCAAAACAGAATTGGAAGCCTCCGGCCTGCCGGAAGACTTTCATGTTTTCGCGTCTTCTTCACTTGCGGTAGCCCTGGAAGTTGCGTTACACTAGAAGAAGGAGGAAAATAGTTTCTCTACTATGGCCAGGATGGGCTATGCCAGGCAAAAGCACAGGCAGGCAACTGAAGCGTTACCCCTGTTTGCGGAGTAGCAAGCAAGTAGCGATAACAAAGAAGAAATCGTGCCTCTTCTTGCTCTTGCTTTCTTGCCACATCTCTGGTACACTTTCGAGACGAGTAGAAGCATACCCCATCAGACTGGTAGCTTCACTCTTAGCCATGATAGCTTTTTATGGATCAACGGGTACGTAGATCAGCGCAGCCGGAATAAGCAGAAATACAGGTGGTTGAAGCGTTTTTCTTTCGCTCTTATCATTTCTTGTCATTATCCAGAAATTCAACCACTTAGAGCAGCGCCGCGCACGTAGCCCCTTACAGGTACGCGTCTCGTACTTTTCTGGAGGATGAAGGGATGTCTGTTAAAACCATTGCCCGGCTCATTGGGGCTCTGATCGCCTTTGCTATTGTCGTTTTAATATACTTTCTTGACCGCACGACCTTTCCTGAACCCACTATCTGGTGGATGGTTGGAAGCGCGGGCGTAGCTGCCTTGATCGGATTAATCATCAGCCCATATATCACGGTGGTCCCCTATCGCTGGATGCGTGAGAGTTCCGCCAGTGATCTGCTGGCGGCTGTGATAGGCCTGTTGATTGGCCTGATTATCGCTATTATCCCCTTCGCTCTGCTTTCGACGCTGCCTCGTTACCTGGGAAATATTCTCTCGCTGGCCGCCATGATCATTTCCTGTTTCCTGGGCGTCACCCTGGCTGTGCAGCGTAAAAACGACTTCGCCCACCTCTTCCAGAACATTTTCAGCTTCAGCCGCCGGGCGCGCGAACGTGAGCGCGAGCGTGAGGAGGAGCGTGAAAAGGAGCGCGGCAAGGAGAAAGAGAAACTGGCCAGCGGACCACCGCAGATCTTGCCCGTCACTCAGATCTTGCTGGACACCAGCGCCATCATCGATGGACGCATCGCGGATATCAGTCAGACAGGTTTTATTTCAGGCGCGCTGGTAGTGCCGCGTTTTGTCCTGGACGAATTGCAGCGCATCGCTGACTCGGCGGACACCATGCGGCGCAACCGTGGTCGGCGTGGTCTGGAAATGCTCAACCGTCTGCAAAAGGACGCGACTGTACCCATCGAGATCACCGACGCCGATATTGAGGGCGTCAACGAAGTCGATGGCAAGCTGGTCCAGCTCGCTCGCCAGTTGCACTGCCCGATCATCACCAACGATTTCAACCTGAACCGCGTGGCCGAACTGCAAGGGGTGAAAGTGCTGAACATCAACGAACTGGCCAACGCAGTCAAGCCCGTCCTCCTGCCGGGCGAAGACCTTTTCATCAAAATCATGCAGGATGGCAAAGAGCTGGGCCAGGGCGTAGGCTATCTGGACGATGGCACCATGATTGTCGTTGAGGGCGGTCGCCAGTATATGAACTCGACCATCGAGGTCAATGTCACCCGCGTGCTGCAAACCGTAGCCGGGCGCATGATCTTTGCCCATCCCAAGCAGCCCTCGTCAAACAGCGTCCAGGCGCAATCGCAATCGTCGTCGTCCTCACGTCAGAAACAATACTAAACAGCTATGCAAGAACAGGCCGCAGTTGTCATCGTCGCCGCCGGCTCCAGTCGCCGCATGGGAGGTCGCGACAAACTCTGGACGCCCCTGGCCGGGCGCATCACCCTGGCGCGCACCATCGACGCCTTTGCCTCATCGCCCCTGGTCTCCGCCATCGTCCTGGTGCTCAACGCCGAACGACTGGAAGAGGCCCGCGAACTCTGTCGACGCGAAGGCTGGAGCCAGATCAGCGGCATCGTCGCGGGAGGAGCGCGGCGCCAGGATTCCGTGTGCGCGGGCCTGGATTACCTGGCCGAGCACGCGCCTGAGACGCGCTGGGTGATGATCCACGACGGCGCGCGTCCCCTCGTCAGCAGCGCCATCCTGGAAGCGGGTTTACAGGCTGCGCAGAAGCACCGGGCAGCCGTGGCAGCCGTCCCGGTCAAAGACACCATCAAACAGGTGCAGAACGGTCTCATTCAGGGCACCCCGGAGCGCTCGCAGCTCTGGGCCGTCCAGACACCCCAGGTCTTCTCCCTGCCGCTCATTCACCAGGCCCACCACAGTCCCCTGGCGGAGGACGAGGCCACCGACGACGCGGCCCTGCTCGAACGCCTGGGACATGCCGTAGCCATCTTCCCCGGGGCTTACACCAACTTGAAAATTACCACGCAAGAGGATCTCTTACTAGCGGAAGCATTGATCGAAGGATACCAAAATTCATGACATTACGTATCGGTTCAGGTTACGATGTCCACGCCTTTGCCCCTGAGCGGCCCCTGATCCTGGGAGGCATCACTATCCCCCACGACATGGGCCTGGCCGGCCATTCTGACGCTGACGCCCTCATTCACGCCGTCGTCGACGCCCTGCTCGGCGCCGCAGCCCTCGGCGACCTCGGCAAACATTTCCCCTCCAGCGATCCCCGCTGGAAAGACCGGCCCAGCGCCGTCTTTCTCGACTATACCTTTGATTTGTTATGTCAACACGAATGGCGAATTGTCAACATTGACGCCACCATCATCGCCGAGCGTCCGCGCATGGGACCGCACATCATGGGCATGCGCGCCCACCTGGCGGAGCATCTCCACCTGGAAATCGAGCAAGTCAGCGTCAAAGCCACCACCACCGATGGCCTGGGCTTCACAGGCCGGCGCGAAGGCATCGCCTGCCAGGCCGTCGCGCTCATCGAAAAGTGAGCGCTGCCCCGGCGGAGACATGGTAAAAAAGGCTCAGGCATTCTGTTCAGAGGGCGCCAGCGTTGGCCGGGCCTCTTTTTGTGACCTGGAGGTGTCCGTTGCTTGAGCGGCGCCTTCAGCCTGCGCGGCAGTCTCGTCGGCTTTTTTCTCATCGGGGACCAGGGCGGACTGAATCATCTTCTGCGCCACCTGTTGCGGGCTGGTGGGAATCTTCGAGAGGGTTTCGTTGACCTTTGAAAGCTCCTCCACGGGCAACTCGGACATCAGCTTATCCTTCATGTCCCTGGCCTGTCCCAGACCGCGCCCGGCGCTCCGCGAGAGAGATTGCAGAGTTTTAGGGCCAAAGAGTAACAGGATAAACCCGGCAACGATGAGAAGGTCTAAGGGATGAAAACCCATAATGGCTACTCCTTACTGACGGCAAAAACACCTGCCTTTGCGATTTATTCATGTATCCTTGCCCAAAGCAGAAGCGGTCTGGTTGCCACAGCAGAGCGATCCGCTGGAGGATACTGAAAAGAAGGCAACATTGCTTCTCTCTACTGTATCACAGAACGCGCCAAAAAGGGATAGGCAGAATGTGCAAAAAGCCCGGGTGGGTCCGTTTACTTGAGCAGAGAGTGAGGGAAAAGTCGCAGAGAGGTGGCATGGCTCAATGTCTCGCGCCCCTCCAGGTTGCCAGCTCCATTGAGCCATACCGCTGGCGAACGGATCCAGTAGCCATATCCGGGCATCCCCCCACACACCCCTTACCCGGATCTGCCGGTCGGAGGTTTCCCCAGAACCACGACCGGTCTCTTTTTGCGTTTCCCTTCTCGATGGGAGCGATATAACCAAATAAGGCTATAGATAGCTGGACGAGAGTGACGGACCGCCTGCTTGTGTTATAGTGGGGTGGAGCACATACCAAGTACACAGGAAGAAGGATTGTCAGAGATGCAAACATGGTCGGGGCAGAATACCGGGGGAGCATCCTCGCCCACGCGTAAACTTGTCGCTACTGTCCTCATCGTTTTTTCGCTGGCGGGCCTGGTGATCGGCTTCGCAGTGGGCGGGCTCACGCGCCCTCAACCGACGACAAGCACTACCACCAACCCGCCCCCTAAACAGACGGTGGTGACGCAGGTGACATCTACTCCGACGGCCACCCCAACACCGCCACCGGTCGTCGTACTGGGCCTCCCTCAGTTTGTTCAGTATCCCACCGCGACCGAAAGCATATCCGGCGGCACAACTTATACGGTGAATATGCAGGCCGTTGATAAACAGAAAAAACCGGTCAATTCGGCTGATGTGGTCTGCAAACTCTGGCTGGTTCAGCAAATCCCCGATAAGCAGAAATTAGACATCGACAAAGATGCATTGAAGGTTGACAATCTTAGCAATCCCATTCAGGGCACGGTCAATAACCATCCGGTCCCGGAGATGGTGAATTATCTGTCCTTTGATTCCACTACACCTCAGTTGACCCACTGTGACGCAGACGGCAAGGCGTCGTGGAAATATCAGCTTTCTCCTACGGCTCAGCCTGGAGATTACAGCCTGGTCATTCTGGCTGACTGGAAAGGCGTTCACTATAACTGGAGCTGGGCAAACATTGCGATTACGGCATGAGGGGTCCGGCGATACATCAGAATCAGGCAGAGAGGGAAGCCCGGTCAGGCTTCCCTCTCTGCTTTTTGGGAGAGGTTCCCCTGACAGTCGCCGGACTTGCCAGTTCTCGGAAAAAGCAGGCGTGCTGAGAGCGGCGAACTCTCTGCCGGGGCGTGAAGTATCCCTGTTCTCTCTTCAGGGTGGGCGAGTGGGAAAAGAGCCCTGGAAAGCCCTGCCGGTAGCCGCAACAGACATGACAGGGCTGAACCTCTATGATATAGTACAGAACAGTATGATATGTAGTTGGGTAGAGCAGGATCTGGCCGCGAGCAGGACAGGCGGCCAGTCTGGAGAGGGAAGTTTATGAGACAGCCTGAATATCAACAGTCCGACGCGATCAGTTCGCGGGCTGGCGCGACTACGTTCTATACCCTCCTGTGTTTTTCCCTGGCAGGTTTGATTATGGGCTTTGCCATTGGAGGTTTCGCGGGACATCTGGCGGGCACGCCTATGGGCGGCACTGGCGCGCCAACTACCAGCGAGCCAAGCCTGATCGGGCATGGTCCAGTTTCCTCAAGGACCACCCACGCGGAGAATATTCTGCTAGGGGTACCAAATATCGGGGCCGATGACTACACCAGCGCGGAGACGGCGGACAACACGACCAGCTATCAACTTTCCGCGCAGATTATCAACAAGGGGGATAACACGCCGATTACGGCCAGCGACGTGGTTTGCCGACTCTGGCTGACTGACGACCTGGCCGCCACCATGGCGGGACTCAACGCCGGCAATTTTGCCATTCCGCGCAATCCCAGCACATTTAGCCAGCCTTTCCCCGGCGAGGTCGCAGGCGTGCTGAACTTTTCCTCGTCCGATTCACAAACCCGGCCCTGCGCGACCAATGGCAAAACGAGTTGGACGTATACGCTTTCCTCTGATGTGCCGGAAGGCACCTATTATCTGGCGGTGCTGGCCGATTGGAAAGGCATTCACTATAACTGGTACATGGTCGCCATTGAGGTTCACAATGCGGGCGCCTGATGGTCGGCAGAGGGGATAATGCCGGCCAGCCTCCTGTCGCGTGGGTAGACCTGCATCATCCCTCGTCGCCGGATTTATAGACGGCGCAAAATGCCCGTCACCAGGGCCACAAAGCGCTGACGAGCCGCGTCGGCGGTGCTCATGACTTCCGCGTGATTGACGTTTTCGTCTTCCGCGCCGGTCGCGGTGTTGGTAATCAGGCTAATGCCGAGCACCCTCATGCCCATGTGGCGCGCCACAACGACTTCCGGCGCGGTTGACATCCCAACCGCGTCAGCGCCTGCCGCGCGCAGGAAGCGCAATTCCGCGCCTGTCTCAAAGCTGGGACCGCCCACCATGGCATATACGCCTTCATGCAGGGTCAGAGCGGGAATATTCGCGGCCACCAGGCGGGCCACGGAGCGCAGATCGGCATCGTAAGCCCTGGCCAGCGCGGGAAAGCGCTCACCGAAACGCTCCTCATTCGGACCAAGCAAGGGATTGGCTCCGGCCAGGCCGGGCAGGTTGATATGATCGGAAATCAGCATAAAATCGCCGGGCCGGCAGGCCGGGTTCAGGCCGCCAGCCGCGTTAGTCACCAGCAAGGTGTGGGCGCCGAGGGAGCGCATCACGCGTACAGGAAAGGTGAGCGTCTGGGGAGTGTAGCCCTCATAGAAGTGAAAACGGCCCTGCATTACCACCACCGGTACATCCGCTAACCTGCCCAGTAAGAGCCGCCCGGCATGTCCGACCACCGTCGAGCGCGCGAAATGGGGGATCTCTTCATAGGGAATGGCCGTCACATCCTGCACCTCCTGCGCCAGATCCCCCAGACCAGAACCAAGAATCAGAGCCACCGCCGGCTGGAGTGCCGAGCGCGCACGAATAGCCGTGACGGCTTCCATGACTTGATCGTAGATTGACATAGAACGTCCTCTCAAAGCTTTTCTCGTTATTTCAGCGTCCGGTAGCAAGCAGACTCAGTTCCGGGCCGCGACCTGGCTGTAGACCTGCGTGGTGGAAATGTGCGCGTGACCCAGGATCTCCTGCACCGAACGCAACTCCATACCCTCGCGCAGCATCAGCACCGCGAAGGAGTGGCGCAGACGATGAGGGGTGATATCGACAATACCAGCCTGACGAGCATAGCCTTTGATAATCAGCCAGAATCCCTGACGCGTCAGACGCTCACCGTGATGATTCAGGAAAAGCGCCTGTTCTTCTGGATGGCGCAGGGCCAGTTGTGGACGCACATGTTCCAGGTAATAGCTGGTGGCCTCGATCACCACGGGCGAAAGGGACAGGGTGCGCTCGCGCTTGCTGCGTCCTCGTCGTCCAGGGCAGACAACAGTGGCCTGGGATATGTGGAGGTCGTTCAGATCAAGCGAGACAAGCTCACTGACGCGCATCCCGGTCGCGTAGAGCATGTGAAACATAGCGAAATCGCGTCTGCCCCCCGGTTGTTCAAGATCGATCTGCTGAAACAGGCTGGCAATCTGCTCCGGGGTCAGGGTATGCGGAACTTCCTTCTGGATACGCGGCGCCTCCAGGTTCTCCAGCGGATCAGCCGCGATCAGGCCAGACGCACGTAGATAGCGGAAGAAAGCTTTCAGCGCGGCCAGTTTGCGCGCGATGGTCGCGGGTCGATACTCCTGATGTTCGCGCATCTCTAGCAGATAGGCGGCGATATGTTCGCGCGTGACCCCCTGCCAGTTCTGCACGCCCTGACGACCGAGATAAGCGCACGACTGCGCCAGGTCGTTACGATAAGCAACCACCGTATTCCGGTTGACCACACCCTCAGAGGTACCATCAGGAGCCATGTCCTCAACCGAGAGTGAAGTTAAAAAATCATCAACAACTTCTTGCAACATACAATGCTGTCCTTATGGCTAGAGTACCGGGAGCGACAAGAGCCTGAGTCAGACAAAATAAGAAAAGCCTCTGTGCTTCCTGGTTTTTTTCAATCTGACATAAACACGCAGAAGAGTGATCCCAGAGATTATTTTCACCAGAACGAGCAGATGCAGCTACAACGTTCTTCGTCAACAAAGCACGGCACTTTTACGCGCCAGCGCAACCAGAGATACCTATTGTACCCTACAGAGGTATGAAAGGCAATCCTCCGGGATGGTCGTCGGGTGCCAGGCGAGTAACTGACCTGGATTCAGCAACAAACCTGACATCAAAAATGCTATAATGAGACACAATATCCAGCCTCGCACAAAAACATCGACACGGGCGGCACTGGAGACCCTACCCGCCACCCGTACAAGATAAGGAGTTGTTTTACGCATGGGTAAATTGTCAAACTTGTTTGCGCAGGTACGCAAAGCGCGCAGTGGCAAAGGCATTGGTTTTGTAGGCAAAAGCACACCGGCGGCGAAGCCACGAGCGGCGGCGCTACTGGTTGAATTGAGCGGAACGGACGCGGGCAACGCGGAGGCGGCGGTTAAAGCTGGCGCGGACGGGTTGATTTTTGCCTGGAAAGGCGACGGCAATACGGAAGCGCTGGGCAAGGCACTCCAGGCCGCGCAGGCCGCCGGCGAGGATGTGCTCGGTGGTCTGCGCCTCTCCGGCGGCTGGGAAAAGCTGGAGCGCAAAGATTTCGAGCGCTTCAAAGAGCTGGGCTTGAGCTTTGTAATCCTGCCGTTCAACGCGCCGGCTCGTCTGCTGGCCTTGCAAGTGAAAGATCTGGAAGCGGTTGTCTCGATACCGATGCGCGAGGGCGAACTCTATCCTGTCTTTATCCGCAACCTGTCAGCCTTCGATAACATCGCGGCGGTTCACCTGGATTTTGGGCTGAGCAACGAAGTCAGCAATATGTCGATTGAGGATGTGCTGCACTATCGCGCTGTGCGCGAAGCGGTCCACGCCCCGGCCATGTTTCACGTCAAGGGCACGCCTGGCGAAGATGACGCCTATACATTGCTGGCTCTGGGTATTCAGGCAGTGGTGCTGGCGGAAAGCAAAGACGCCTCCACCACCGAGCAACAAATTCGCGCCCTGCACGACCTGCTGGAAAAAGTCCATCAGGAGGACCATGAAGCCTCCAAGCTGGGATTAAACATTCGCTAAATTGATCCCGTGACGCACCAGATGGCGAGCCGGGATATTCACACCAGCAGGGTTACCAGCTGTATCTGCTTCCTTTGGAAGACCAGAGAAACAGCCAGGGTTCCTTTTTTGTGAAGGTAGCGATGCAACTTGCCCGCATCGCTACCTTCGCAGTGAAATACAGCAGGCAGGAAAAACGGGAGAGAAGGCTACTCTTCCTGCTGTTGGGCATCTGGAGGCATAGCGGAAGGAGTTTCAGGGTCCGCCGGCTGGCCCTCCTCCTCTGCCCGGGCCTCGTTTTGCAGTTCCGGTAGAGGAGTTGTGGGTGGAGTTGTCCTGAGCTTTTCGCCGCTCTCCTCGGCCACTGCGGGTAGAGGCGTGGTGATTGGTTTGCGCCTTTCTTCGGGCGCCGCGTCACCAATAAGCGCGGGTAAGGGCGTGGTTGGCGGAGTCGCTGGCGGGCTTTCCACGCTGGTTCCTGGCTCGGCGAGGGAGGTGGCCGGGATATCGACCAGGCCGCGTTCATGAGCGGCAGGCGCGGGTTCCACGGCTTCGGGTGAGGGAATGGCAGAGATGATGGAAGTCTGCGAACCTGAACGATCACGGCTGGGCAGCGTGATATTCAGCGGACGCGGAACGGGTGATGGTGAGGTGTACATACGCCAATACAACTGGCGGCGTGGCACCCGTTTGAGCAGGCGGCGTGTGGCCTCCCAGACCTGCTGAGGATCGACATTGTTGCGCCAGAAGTAGAAGCAGCCCAGTTCGTCGGGTTCCAGGCTGAGAATACCCGCGAAAGCCGTCTCCATAGCGGCAAGGTTGCGCTCAGTAATATTGAAATTCTGGAGCCAGAGCTGACTGCGCTTCTGCGCTCCGCGCGTGGCTTCCAGCACCTGCCGTCCCCACTGTTCCACCTGCGTCACGTCCGCCTGCAACATATCCCAGAACAAATGACAGCCGATGGTATCCAGATATTCGATGGTGGCCAGATCTTCCGCCAGGCTGATATCGTGAGGATGCAAAACCACCGTCGTTCTGACCTGCTCGTTGACCTGTTTGACATAGCTGCACAATTCATGCAAAAATTCGATCATCGAACGTCGACGGAAACGAGAAAGATCGGTGACATCGGGGCAGAGTGCCCGGCAGGCGGCACAGTAGCACGTCACCTCCAGTCCACGCGGCTCATCGAGCACAATACCGGCAATGGGATACGTAGTCAGGTAGTGTTCAATCTCGTGAAAGAGCCAGGAACGAAACGACTGGTGATTAAAACAGGAAATTTCGTGGTAGCGTCCATGCTGATCCATCACACGCGACTGTGGATGGCGAAACGTATACCAGCTTGGCATCAGAGCTGGACCGGCAAAGAGATTTCCGAAGCGTCCCAGGCTCAGATGGACTTTCAAACCCGCATCTCTGGCCTGGCGCAGACCGCGTTCAAAATCGCGCGGACCTCGCTGTTCTTCCTGTTCATGAACGGCGTAGACAATACTGTTCGCGCCTGTAGAGCGGATTTGCTCGAAATCCTGCTTCAAAACCTCCGGGTGGAGCAGCGCATGAAAATAGGCAATTGTGATATCCATAGAACCCACCTGACAATCTATACAAACCCATCCGCTAACCGTGCAATGTGAGATGATATACCTACACGTACTAGAGAGTATAGCATAGCCTCCGAACGGCCTCGCGTTAAGCAAGAAATATGGGCTATTGAGGGGCGCTTTTGCTCATTTGAGCTTGACAAGATCATCTTTTCTATGCACAATGACTCGCATGAGTCACGCACAACACGCACAAGCATCGGGCCTATGCTTTGCACGAGCATACGCGAAGATTAATCTGACCCTGGACGTTCTGGGACGCAGGGCGGATGGATATCATGAACTGGCCACGGTTATGCAAACCGTAGACCTCTACGATACCATCTGCCTGGCGGAAAGTCAGGATGGACAGGTTCATCTGCATTGCGACCGACCAGAATTGAGCAATGCCGAGAACCTGGCTGTCCGCGCGGCGCAGCTCGTGCGCCAGCGCTTAAATCTGCGCCGAGGCATTGTGCTGGAACTGCGCAAATGTATTCCCATGGCGGCTGGCCTGGGAGGAGGAAGTAGCGATGCCGCTACTGTTCTGCTTGCCCTGCAGAAATGGTGGCAGCTTCCGCTTACCTCTCATGACCTCCTGGACATGGCCGCGTCTCTCGGTTCGGACGTGCCTTTCTTTTTGAGCAGTGGGCTGGCCCTGTGCGAAGGGCGAGGTGAGCGAGTGACGCCGCTACCTCCACGCTGGTCCACCGCATGGCGCTGGTTTGTTCTGGTGAAACCGGCCATTTCCGTGTCAACCGCAGCCGTTTTCGGCCATCTGCCCGCCAGCGATTACAGCGATGGCGCGCACAGCCGGGCCGTAGTTGCCGCGTGGCAAGAAGGAAGGGAAGCAAGCCCAGAGAACCTCCACAATGACCTGGAACGCGGAGTTCTGGAACGTTTTTCCGAAGTAGCGCGTGCTAGAAACGACCTGCTCTCAGCAGGCGCGGAGCTGGTACGGCTCTCCGGCAGCGGTCCCACACTCTTTGCCCCTTTCGCCACCCTGGCGGCAGCGGCGCAAGTTCATCAGGACATGCAAGCACGGGGATACGAAGCGTACCTGACGCGTGCAATATATCCCACAACAGGGGATATATGTCACTATTAACTAACGGGCGTAAGGAGACAACTCTACAATGGCAGAGCAACTGTACTTCTGTGTAAAATGCAAAGATAAACGCGAAATGAAAAATGCCCAGGAAGTAACCATGAAGAATGGTAAACCCGCGAAAAAGGGCCAGTGCGCGGAATGCGGCACTACCATGTTCGCGATTGTTGGCTCAAAGAAGAGCTAACGAATTACCGGACGCTTGAATACAGCGGCCCCGCCGCTGTTTTTTAGCCACGAGGAGCAGGTTCTGTGCGGCAAAACTGGACGCGACCTGTTCCTCGTGGCATTTTTGGGAATTGCTGTGTTCTCCAGCAGACATAGGACCGGTACTGAGTAAATAGTCACGCTCAATAGGCCAGGAACAGAGAAGAGGGATATACTGAAGCAGAGATTTTTGCCAGAAGGAAGATTGTATGAAACGCTTTTTGCGCCTGACCATCCTGCTCCTGGTGCGTGTACTCGGCTGGCCGGGCATACTCCTGGCGCAACGACGGGCCGCGAGACAGCGAGTGACAGGACCACGCACGCGACCGGCGCGTATCCTGCTGGTCCGCCCCGATCATCTGGGCGATCTGATTCTGACTACACCTGTCCTCCAGGCCATGCGAGAGGCCGCGCCGGACGCGGAACTGACGATGATGGTTGGCCCCTGGTCACGCGAAATCGTCGCCCGCCATCCAGCTCTGACGCGCGTGCTGACCTGCGCTTTCCCCGGATTCCAGCGGACAGCTCAGGGAGCCCTCTCACCGTATACCCTGCTTTTCCGCACAGCCAGGGCGCTGCGCCGCGAGCATTTTGACCTGGCGATCAATCTACGCCCGGATTTCTGGTGGGGCGCGGCTCTGCTTTACCTGGCAGGCATTCCCCGGCGCACCGGCTACGCGCTGGCGCCGGGCCAGCCTTTTCTCAGCCAGGCGCTACCCTTTCCGCCAGCGGAACATGCTACGCGCTCAAATTTACGCCTGGCAAGTGCCGGACTGGTCACGCTGGGCTACGAGCCCCTGGCTGAGCCGTGGACGCCGGAGCGCTATCCCGCGCGCTTTACGCCAACCGCCGAGGAGCAGAGTTGGGTCATTTCACGCCTGCACGCCGAAGGAATTGAGGACGATACGCCGCTGATCATTATCCCGCCGGGCAGCGGAGGCGCGGTAAAGCTCTGGCGCGCGGAGGCCTGGGCCAGGTGCGCGAACAGCTTACACGCGACATTGACATCCCCACGGCCAGCGCGCATACTAGTCACAGGCAGCCCGGCTGAGCGAGCCCTGGTTGAGGAGGTCGCGCAGGGCATTCCAGAAGGCGCTACGCTGATTACTGACGCAAGCATTGGCCAGTTAGCGGCGCTGCTTGGACGCGCGACATGTGTATTGACGGTTGACAATGGACCGGGCCATATCGCCGCCGCGCAGGATACGCCGAGCGTTCACCTATTTGGTCCGACAGATCCGCGCATCTTCGGCCCCTGGGGCAGTTCCACGCGCCATATCGTTCTGGCCTCAACCCGGCGCTGCGCGGGCTGTCCGGCGATTCCCTGCGGACGCCTGGACTGGTCGCAGGAGGAGCTGGCCGCGCACCCCTGCGTGCGCGTGATTGATGAGCAGGAAGTGCTGGCTACCGTGGAAAAGCTACTGAGTATCGGACAGACGCAGAAAAGCTGAGATAGAAGTTCTATGACACAGATAGATTCGCAAGCGCTAACAGCATATGGAGAGGACGACGGCTATCCCACGCGACCAACGGCGAAGCAACGCCTGCGTAAGAGCATGGTTCGTGCCAGCCGGAGCGCGCTGGGCAAGGCCATCTACGCAGCGGTGAGCATCTGGGGCGCAGGCCGCAGTCTGCGCCGCCTGGGCCAGCCTCGTCCTCCCCTGCGGCCAGCGACGTTCCAGCCCCGGCGTATCCTGGTCATTCGCCTGGACCTGATCGGCGACCTGGTGCTCTCGATGGTCGTGGTGCGGGTTCTAAAGCGCACATATCCAGAGGCCGAAATTGATCTCATCTCTGTCCCTGCCAGCGCCAGGGTCATCGAGGGCGACCCCGATCTGACGCGTCTCCTGGGTTATGATCCCAACATCTGGCGGCGTCCCAAAGCCCTGCTGCAAAGGAAGAACTGGCGTGAACTGAAGGCCTTGCTCAAAACGCTGCATGGACGCGAGTACGATCTGGCCATCAGCGTTTTTGGCAAATGGGCGGGCGTGCTGGCAGCGCTGAGCGGCGCGCGGCGCACGCTGGGCTTCGGGCGCGAAAGTTTTCCTGGCCTGATGACTGACAGCGTTCCTGGCAAACATTGGACGCCAGGCGAGCAAAAACACGAGGTTGATTACTGCCTGGAACTGGCGCAGGCAGCGGGTGCGACCATCGAGGCAACCGACCGCTATCCACGTCTGACCATCCCCGCGCAGGTGATGGACGAGGTAGATCAGCTGCTCAAGGACAGCGGAGTGCCGACGGACCGTCCGCTGATCGCCTGCCATGTCAGCGCCAATAATGGCCAGTCCAAACGCTGGCCGGTGCCCTACTGGGCCGCGCTGCTGGACCGCCTGATCGGCGCAGAAAAAGTCTCCGTCGTGCTGACCGGCGCGCCGAATGATCTGCCTTTGATCGAGAAAATCACCCGGCGTATGCATGAGCGGCCCGGCAATCTGGCCGGCAAGACCAGCCTGACGCAACTGGCCGCCCTGCTCAAACGCGCCGATCTGCTGATCAGCGGGGACAGCGGGCCAATGCACATGGCCAGCGCGGTAGACACGCCGCTCATCGCCATTCATGGACCCACCAATCCCGCGCACTCAGGTCCGGTCAGCCAGAAGGCCACGATCCTGCGCAGCGATATCTGGTGCAGTCCCTGTTATCAGGCCAAAGAAACAGCGGATTGCCGCTTTTTTACCACGCAATGCATGAAAGATATTACGCCAGAGCGCGTTTTCAGTGTAGCTCATGAAAAGCTGCAAGAGCAGGGCCGGATATAGAATATGGCAAAACATCGACAAACAATACAGCTCCCCCCCGACGCACGCATTCTGGTGGTCAAACTGGCGACCATCGGCGACCTGCTGCTGGCCACGCCAGCGCTGCGCGCCCTGCGGGCAAGCTATCCCCAGGGCACCATTGATCTGCTGGTCACCCCCTCCTCAGCCGGCGTACTGGATGATTGGGAGGTGATCAATCGCGTGATTGTACTGGACAAATACCTGTTCGACCAGCCCAGACAATTGCTAACGAGGCCGACAAATCTGTTGAAGCTGCGACCACTCTTGCACGAACTGCGTTCAGGCCGCTATGATGCTGTCCTTTTGATGCATCACCTGACCCTCTTCTTTGGTCGGCGCAAACACCAGGCGCTGATGCTGGCCACGGGCGCGAAATATCTGGTCGGACTGGACAACGGGCATGGCTGGTTCCTCAATGTGCGCGTCCCCGACCAGGGCTTTGGCGTCATACATGAAGCGGAGTACGCCCTGGAGGTCGCGGCGGCGGTCGGAGGTCAGACTGATGAGAAGTGGCCGATCATGCCCCTCACGGAAGAACATCGCCAGCAGGCACGCCAGCTCGTCTTCGGCGATCAACCAGCCGAACAGGCCGCACGCCCGATTATCGCCATGCATCCCGGCAGCGGTGGATACAGTACCGCGCGCCGCTGGGCGCCCGAACGCTTCGCGCAGCTTGCGGATACCCTCTATCAAAGCGTCGGCGGCCAGCTCCTGCTGGTCGGCGGTCCCGAAGAGGTCGAGTTACATACGCACATCATGAGTCAGTTGCGTTCAGGGGTACCGGCGCGCAGCCTGGCGGGCAAGGGCAAAATTCAGGTCACGGCAGCTGCACTCGAACTGGCCGACCTGTTCATCGGCAACGACGCCGGACCAATGCACCTGGCAAGCGCCGTAGGCACGCCCACCGTGGCCATTTTCGGCCTCTCTAACTCCGACGCCTGGGGACCATATACCGGCAACCATCCCACCCGTAAAGCGCTGGTCGTCAAACTTGATCTGCCCTGTATGCCTTGCTTCTATCGCGGACACGAACTGGGAACCCCGGAAGGCTGCGCCACGCGCGATTGCCTGGTCACCCTGGGCGTTGATCCGGTAGCCACAGCCGCGCGCAGATTGCTGCTTGAAGCGGGGAAAGTCTCTTCCACCCCCGGCACGCCCTGATCCCCTCTGCCAGCCGGTAAGAGCTTGGAAATACCAGGAACAGATTGTTCCCGCAAAGAAACCGAATGATGCAGTTATGCGCTGCATCATTTTTCTGCTGTTTTACACCCTCCGCCCATAGAAACCGATGAATTGCGAGAAACAATATACTATCAGAAGAGAGTCAAGTGATCTATGGAAGAGGCAAATCCTATGTTTTCTCGCAATGAAACCGACGACATACACGCGCAGGCCACGCCCCGAGCCAGTAGAGAGCATCAACCTGCGGCCCATTTTCCACCAGTGGAGGCAACCCGGCCCGCGAACAACACAGCTTTCCCCAGACAATCCTTCCCACCAGAGCAAACGATCTATGCGCAGAGCGGAAGCGCCCCTACCATACCGGTGGGCACACAAATGGGCGGGAGCGCCACGTACCAGGCAAACTACGCCCAGCCAGGTCTGCCGCCAGGCACATCACCCCGGGCCAAAAAGGCCTTCCCTCTTCAAACAGGACCGATTGGCAAACGGCATCTCAGGCTCTGGCTGCTCTTACTGGCCATCGTCGTCTTTGCCCTGGGTAGTGGAACCGCCCTGGCCGTCGTCATCGATCAGCAGCCCGCCAATACACCCACCCAGGCACTCCAGGCTTACTGTGACGGCTATAAGACATCCAACGCTCAGGAGATTTACGACTCATTGTCCGCCGCCGCAAAGAAAGACACCAGTCTGCGCAACATTCAGCAAGGCTTCGATGTACTCAAGCTCTTTGGCAAGACCGCGCACATATCCGACTGCTCGGTTAGCGATGTTCAACAACAGGACACCACCGCCATTGGCGATATCACAATGGAAGTAGAAGTCTCCAGCGGAAACTTCTCTTTTTCCACCTCGGTGCGCATCCCCATGGAACTGGTGCTGGAAGACCACACCTGGAAAGTAGACGCCCGGCAAACGCGCATCATCGAGCCAGCCCCGGCACTGACCCCCGGTCTGCTGACCCCGACCGTAACCAATCAATAGGACAGGAGACAGCTATGCGCTGACACAAAAAGCTCGCGTCTGGTATGCCCACGCGAGCTTTTTGTGTCAGCGCATATCCGTTCAGCCAGTCACAACGCCGGCAGCGCGCTTCACCGGTCGCGTGAAATTGCCAATCTCCACATCCGGCAATTCGCGGCGCAGAATCTCGATCAGCTTCGCCATGCCAAGCGCCTGTCCCAGCGAATCAAGCGCCGGCATACGCGGTAAAAGCACTTCTGGATCGATATTGAGATTGCGGAGTTGAATCAGACGCAGGCCGGTTTCGCGCGCAAAGGAAAGCAACGCCTCCACCTCGCGTTCGCGATCAATCATCCCGGGAAAGCACAGCAAATTAATGGAGCTATAGACATTGGCCTCGCGGGCGCGTTTGAGCGACTCTTTGACATCCTCAAAGGTGTAGCCAAGCGGACGGTAATAGGCATTATACGTCTCTGGATGGCCAGAGATAGTGCTGACGCGCACAGTATCCAGGCCGGCATCATAGAGCTTCTGGAGCCAGCGCGGGCGGCTGGCATTCGTATTGATATTAATCACGCCCTGGTCCGTGCGGGCGCGCATAGCGCGGATAGCCTGTTCAATGCGCCGATATTGCAGCAGAGGTTCGCCCTCGCAGCCCTGGCCGAAACTCACAATAGCCTCTTCCGCGCCCTCCAGGTGAGGCACCGCAATCTCAACAATCTCTTCGACGCGCGGAATAAAGGTCAGGCGGTCCTGCGGCGAGACCAGATCCTCTTCCTCCTGTTTGGAAATGCAGCCCACGCAGCGCGCGTTACAGCCGGGCGAAACCGCGATGGCCATTTCCCAGCGTCCAAAAAAGAGATTGCTGGCCGTAGGACAGGAGTAGTCGAGCGCGCAATGGGCGTGCTGCGCCACCACGCGATTAGCGGGATATGCCGCCTGCTTCTCGCGCACCAGTCTGCGCAGCGCGCGAGCATCGAAAGCGCGAGGATGCCACTTGCGCGGATTATCCGTCCGCAGCGCCGCCACGTAGAGACGCCCGCGCAGACCCGCCACGGCGCTATAGCCAAAGAAAGGCAACGGCTCTGTATCAGGCACCTTCTCATAGGCCGGCAGAAAGGTACGCGTATAGCCAATAGGCAGGAGGGCGGCGGCAGCCCAACCGCGTTCACGCGGCAAGACCTGGCGCCTGCCATTACGGTCACGTCCCACCGCCAGGCGATCTGGCATCATCGAAAGCGTCACCCCATCAGGCAGGGGAATCAGATCAGCAATTTCCAGCGGGCGACCATCAAACGCCAGCGCCTGCCAGCGCGGTTCCTCGCAAATCTCCCCCTCAGGAGTACAGTAAATCAGATAAGGTGTGCTCATATCTCTCTTATAATCTCTCTTACAGCAGATGCCGATTGCCCGCCAGGCGCGCAGAACAGCGGAAATTCATCTCTAATGCATCGGCGGAGGAGTAGCGGGAATACGTCCACCGGTGGGGCGATCATCGATAAAGTCATCCTCGAAATACCTGGGCAGCGCCGTTTGTGTCTGCGCGGCCACGCGTTGCTCCAACTCCCGCGTCTCCTCATAGACAAAACTGAGCAGGATGTGTTCGCCACGCATGCTCTGGCACATGTGGCGAATGCGAGGATGCTCCTCCTCCATCCAGACATTGACAAGCTGCTCCAACGAATTCATGTTATCGCCACAAAGAGCGCTATCAAAGCCTTTAAACCTGTACACATTGTTGTCCTTTCGCACGAAACAAACAGACGCCAGGTCCATTCACAAGCATCCTACTTTGTTTTTGTCGGAAAGCGCCGTTTGTTCAGAAAACACTCCGCGTCCATGCATGCCACCGCCCCCGGCACAACGTAGAATCAGAAACCATCGCTCTTTTTTGCTCTTCCTACTTTACCATACAGGGCAAGATTTTCAAATCCTGGCTGTATGCAAAGATGGGGTAAATCTCGTATGTAACATAGCGCAAACAGGCCCGTTCGTTTTTGAGCGGACAGTTGCACAAGATAAAAGGGGGAAGTATATTTTGATTGTGTGCTGCTGGAAGTGAAGGATTGGCCGCCGCAAAGCAAAAACAAAACCGCTACGACGATGCAACTGGTTATTACAAATGTAAAAACATCGTTGCCACAAATCAGAGTATATTCGACACATTTTAAGCTAAATGTATTTTAATGCAAAATATGAACAAAATTTGACAATATAGGCATCTTCTGGTATATTTTGACAATACTTAGAACCTTTCAGGGGAGATTACTCATGGCTTACCAACCGCAAATCATCATCATTGGAGCGGGCATTGTTGGGCTTTCAACAGCCTACGCACTGCTCGTCGAAGGAAAATACAGGGTACGCATCTTAGAGCAGGCAGTGGTCAATCATCAAAGATCGACATCTTCAAGTATATCGCGTCTCTTGCGTTTTGAATATGGCACGGATGCCTTTTATGCACGCATGGTAAAACTGAGTCTGGAACACTGGCGCGAACTGGAGCGCTACACCCGGTACACGCTTTACACGCCCACTGGCGTTCTCTCGCTGGGCAAAGAGGGTGAAGAGACCCTCCGCGAGCAGGAAATCATACGCGGGCTGGGATTGACCAGCGAACGCCTTTCTGTGCAGAAGTGCCACCAGCGTTTTCCTCAGTTCGACCTCAAGGATTACGCGTTTCTGACCTACAATACCGAAGGGGGCATTTTACACGCTTCTACCTGCCTGAGTGCCTTAAAACGTGCAGTGCTCGATCTGGGCGGGGAGATTATAGAAACCAGTCCAGTCGCGCGTATTGAGCATGACAATCCGTACAGGGCGCCGCGTGTCCACCTCGCCACAGGAGAAGAGATGTACGCTGATCGCGTGGTAGTGGCAGCCGGGCCATGGATTCATTCTCTGCTCGGCTCACTGCATCTTCCAGTTGAAGTGACGCGCCAGTACATCCTGTACTTTGCCGGTCTGTCCCCGGCGAACTTTGGGACGGGTGTATTTCCCGCGTTCATGGAACGCAACCTCTACGGTTTTCCGATTCACAAGGGCAGCCATGGCTGGCTCAAAGCAACCACTCATCAGTTTGGCCGACCTGTTGATCCGAACGCGCCGGTACAGATTGAAGAGCAGGTCATAGAGCAGATTACGCATGATCTGTATGCGCTCATCCCGGCGCTGCGTACAGCCGAACTGGCGCACATCGAAGCCTGCATGTACGATGTCACCCCGGATGAGGATTTTATTCTCGATTATATGCCTGACGACGCGCGCATCGTCTTCGCCACCGGTTTAAGCGGCCACGGCTTCAAGTTCGGTCCGCTCCTGGGCCACCTGTTGAGCACGCTGATCAGCGGCAAAACGCCAGAAGTGCCAACCGGACGTTTTCGCCTGGCGCGTTTTTCACACCAGCAGAGCCACCCGCAGGCTATCTCCGTGGCCTGAATTCCTCCTTCGCCAGTAGAGCCCCGGGCCAGCAGCAGGCGCCGTTCAACAAAGATGAGCAACTGGCGCCTGCTGCTTTTTTTCTTCTCATCCAGGCAAGCGTGCAGTATTAGCAAAAGGCCAATTTTGGTGGTAGGCTAGAAAAAAGGGCGTCCGATGTGATAGAATATTTCCATGTAGCGATGGAAGAAGGGGTAAATACACATGCCAGAAGAACTATTCAACCGCCCGCAAGCTGTTCAGCAAGCTATTGCCACGACGATTACCTGCCGCACGCTCATCAAGTATAATTCAAACTTGAATGCCGAGCAAAAGGCGGAAATCCTCAATGAGATTGAGACCACCCTGGCCTTTCTGGGCAATTGCCAGCAAACGGTGGCGAACACCGAGCGCAATCCCGCGCTGGACCCGGAGAAGCTGGCGGATCTGCTGATCTACGATGAGATGGGCAGCGCGGAGATTCCCGCTGAACTCCTGCCGGGGACGCCTCAAGAGGAGCAGACGTGCTCGTTGAACCACCTGTACCGGCTCTACCGGGCCTATTTCAGTCAGACTCCAGGCAAAGGACTGGCGGAGCTGGAGACGCGCTATCGCACGATGATGGATACGCTGGACCAGTTGCAAGCCCTGGCGGAATTGCGCCATGACGCGACTGCCAGCGATCTAACCATTGATGGACTGCTCAGCCGCATCAGGGGCTTTGTCACAGCGCTGTACTGTATGTTTCGCGAGTTCGCTACGCTGCTGGCCAGAATTGTTGATGGTCAGAGCATCGATATTGACACCGAGGCCATGGCTTTCGCGCAGGAATATCCACCAGACATGGCCCCGGCGGCGGTTCACGACATTACGCCGCTGGTGCAGGTCTACAACCGGCAGCGCCAGCTCCAACAGCGCCG
Organism: Ktedonobacteraceae bacterium; assembly: GCA_035546055.1. Taxonomy (GTDB): domain Bacteria; phylum Chloroflexota; class Ktedonobacteria; order Ktedonobacterales; family Ktedonobacteraceae; genus Paraktedonobacter. Next base: position 953 of record DASZXF010001111.1, on the reverse strand, counting down.
AGGCTCGCTCTATGAAAGCACGCGGGACGCCACGGCCTTTTTGATCTTTCTGCAAGAATGCCTGGAACAGGGCTTTACGCGCCGCCAGGAGATCGTCGCGCAGATCAAGAATACCGCCAGCCTGCTCAATGAACTGCTGATGTTGCTCACCGATTACGAGCTGGCGATAGTACACATCATGCAATCACCGTCAAGGTCACGGTAACTTCCGCAGGCTCTACGACGAAAGACGCGCCGGAACCATCGGTGCCATGAAACGTGACATGGGCAGTATAGGTACCGATCAGCTTTCCGGCGAGGCTGGTCTGAACAACAGTTGAGTTGTCCGAGGCGCCAGTGGTGCCAGACGAGCGCGAGAATGTCACCCAGGAGGCATCCGAGCTGACCTGCCAGGAGACCGGCGAGGTACAGGTAGAGCCAGCACTGATCTTCAAGGTCTGCGCTGATGGCTCCGAGGCCAGCACCGAGGCAAACGAGAGCTTCTCAGGAGAGACATTCAGGACACAGGGCGGGTGAACATTCAAGGTGACGACCAGATTCATTGGACTGCCTGATAACGCCTTGCCCTGCGCGTCCACCGCTTTAATCAGCATGTTGGCCGTGTACAGACCGGTGGCCAGACCGGCAGGACGCGCGCTGACCGTAAAGGACGCGGCGGCATCCGGCTGCGTGCTCCCCTGCCAGGCTGAGAGATGCACCCACGCCGGCAAAGGTCCAGAGGGATCGGCACGCCAGACAAACCCCTGGTGAGTAGCGGCCAGGGTGACAGTCTGAGGGGAAAGCGAACTCTGTCCCTGAGCGGCAGTGAAAGCCAGGCGCCGCACAGAGAGCGCCAGCAGGTCAACCTGAGCCGCAGTAGTCGGCGTCAGGGTGGCGGACCCTCCCTCCGGGGAGGCAACCCGCTGATCTGGCAAACCATCCGGCGTCATCGCCTGCGATACGCCTGCGGTATG
>DASZXF010001110.1:0-3392 GCA_035546055.1 Ktedonobacteraceae bacterium | reverse complement strand
ATTTGAGGGCAGGCCCAGATTTGCCCGCACCAGCAAGACATCCAGGTAGGCAGGCGCGGAAGCCATGAATACCCGCAGGCGCTCCGCCGGAATCGCGCTATAGCGCTGGCTCAAACGGAGCACCGCCTCCAGCGAATCCATGATGGACGAGATCCACTCCCATTCGGTCGCATGATGTTTCTGTGACGCTAAACGATAATAAATCATAGGAGATACCTCACTTTGCCTGACAACCATCCTGGTTAAAACTCATCCCACGTCTTTCACGCACTGCTCTCTACAATAGTCTCTGCGCGACACTTATCTATTCGTCGATATTGCTGGCTCTTGCCAGTTTTTATCCTTCGGCTGCTCACAGTTCCGCAGCAAGCTTTGCCAGCCTCTCTTCGCCCAAAAGCCAGGTCTTTACTTGAAGAACCCGTTCTGCTGTTTTTGGGGAAGCGCCTCAGGCATCTTCGCTCCCTCCCGGCGCCTGTACGGTCCGGGGAGCGCCTGACCCGGTTCCCTGGAAAGTGTCTGCGCGAAGCACCATTGATGTTGAGACAAGTGTACCATAGCCGGGGCGCTTCACTTACCGTTGACAGGAGCCAGCCATGCGAACATACAGGCAAGCAGAGCATATGGAGAGAGATAACCTGAACGTGACTTCTGACTCATCTTCACATGTCACCCTCTTCGCCCATGCGTGCTTCAAGAGAGTTCTCGCCAGAGCGCGGAAACGTGGTATAATACATGAGCATTGGAAAGAATATTCTATGGGACATGCACGCCCGGCGGCATGAAGAGGGGATTATCCTATGGCAGAATTTAAGGTTGAGTCGCCGTTTGTACCGACCGGGGATCAACCGGAAGCTATTGCTCAGCTTGTTAAGGGTATCGAAAACGGCTATAAAATGCAAACGTTGCTCGGTGTGACGGGAAGCGGCAAGACGTATACAGTGGCGAAGATTGTGGAGCAGGTGCAGAAGCCGACGCTGGTTCTGGCTCCGAATAAGACGCTGGCCGCGCAGCTTTATAGCGAATTTAAGGAGTTTTTCCCCAATAACGCGGTTGAATACTTCGTTTCGTACTACGACTATTATCAGCCAGAGGCCTATATCGCGCGTACTGATACCTATGTTGAAAAAGAGAGTATGCTGAACGCGGAAATCGAAAAGTTGCGCCTCTCGGCGACGCGCAGTCTGTTTGAACGGCGCGATGTGCTGATTGTGGCCTCGGTTTCCTGCATCTATGGCCTGGGCAGCCCGGAGGAGTACGGCGAGGTGGTGTTGACCCTGAAAGTGGGCGAGGAGAAGCGCCGCAATAAGATTCTGCGCCATCTGAATGAGATCCAGTATGAGCGCAATGACGCCAATTTTGTGCGCGGACGCTTCCGCGTGCGCGGGGATGTGCTGGAGATCTTCCCGGCCTACGAAGATGTCGCGGTGCGCATCGAGTTTTTTGGCGACGAGATTGAGCGTATGACTGAGATCGATCCTCTGACCGGCGAGGTAATGGGCCAGCGCCAGCGCCTGGATATCTATCCCGCCAAACACTGGGTGACGACGCAGCAACGCCTGAACGCTTCGATTGAGTTGATTGAAAACGAGTTACACGAACGCCTGGAGACCCTGGAGGCCGAGGGCAAGTTGTTGGAAGCGGCGCGTTTGAAGCAGCGCACCAATTTCGACCTGGAAATGTTGCGCGAAACCGGCTTCTGTTCGGGTGTGGAGAACTACTCGCGCCACCTGGCGGGCCGCGCGGCGGGAGAACAGCCCTGGACATTGATGGATTACCTGCCAGAAGATTATCTGCTGGTGGTGGACGAGTCCCACGTGTCGCTGCCCCAGGTGCGCGGAATGTTCGCGGGCGACCGCTCACGCAAGCAAGTCCTGGTCGATTACGGCTTTCGTCTGCCCTCGGCGCTGGATAACCGCCCGCTGACCTTCCCGGAGTTTGAACATCAAATCAATCAGGCTATCTTTGTCTCGGCCACGCCCGGCCCCTACGAGTACGACCACAGCGAGGCGATAGTGGAGCAGATCATTCGCCCGACCGGTCTGCTCGATCCAGAGATCAGCGTGCGCCCGACTAAAGGGCAGATCGACGATCTACTGGCGGAGATTCGCCAGCGGGTTGAGAAAAAGCAGCGCGTCCTGGTCACAACCCTGACCAAGAAAATGGCCGAGGATCTGGCCGATTACATGCAGGAATTGAATATCAAGGTTCACTACCTGCACTCGGAGATTGATACGATTGAACGCGTAGACATCCTGCGCGACCTGCGCCTGGGCGTCTATGATGTCGTGGTGGGCATCAATCTCCTGCGCGAAGGTCTGGACCTGCCGGAAGTTTCGCTGGTGGCGATTCTCGACGCCGATAAAGAAGGCTTCCTGCGTTCGGAAGGTTCGCTGATCCAGATCGTCGGACGTGCTGCGCGTCACGTCGAGGGCAGCGTTATCATGTACGCCGACACCATCACCCGCTCGATGCAGCGCGCCATCGACGAAACCAACCGCAGGCGCGGTCTGCAAACGTCGTACAATGAACGCCATCAGATCACACCACGCGGCATCAAGAAAGATGTCAAGAGTCTCTCCGAGCGCATCAAGGCCATGAGCGGCGCGCCTGAAGCAGTTGAGGAACAAAACCTGGCTACCGCGCTGGGCGGCATCCCCAAAGAAGAGGCGCTGCGCCTGATTAAAGACCTGGAAGGGCAGATGCGTACCGCCGCCAAACAGCTTGAGTTCGAGAAGGCCGCGCAACTCCGCGACCAGATCATCGAGGTCAGACGCGCCATCATTGAATAAAAACAACCGGCAGGAGTTCGTCCCCAACCCCGCCTTCATGCTTCTTCCCCATGAAGATGAGGCCGGGGACGAGTCCCTGCATCTCGTTACACTTCCTGAGCCTGGCCTGCGTAGACTGAATCTCCATAGGGGTAAAACGCTGATTCGCTATCAGGCCAGCGATAGCGCCACCGTCCTGGCAATGATCCGCGCAGGGCCGGGCATTACGCTCTTACCGCGCATGATGCTGCCCAAAAAGCTGGAAGGGGTGGTGGCGCTCCCGCTTGAACCAGCTCAGCCCTTGCCCATCGGCCTGGGAGTCAAAGCGCTCGCCACGGCTGTGCCCGGCGCGCGGCTCTTTATCCAGACCGCCCTGGATTGGATACAGAAAGAGGCTGCATAGAACACGCCTTGACCAGACAGTAGGATGGGCGCCCTGCACATTTGCGAGAACTGAAGAAAAAAGGATATAATTGCACGGTGTTGGGCACAACATTGGGAGAGGGTTACTCACAAGTCAAGCCAGGGCCATCACCAGCGCAGGTGCAGGGAGGGCAACGTCCCTTCCGGGTGCGGATGTCCCGCCTCTTTCTCACCTCTTACTTCTCGCCGCTGTCGGTGGCA
>DASZXF010001109.1:0-10630 GCA_035546055.1 Ktedonobacteraceae bacterium | reverse complement strand
TTATGAGCTTTATTCTATCATGCTTCTCTTGCTTTACGCAATTGGACGGTTTTTCTCAGGGCTATATTATTAGAAGCTTTTCGGGACAGCGCAAAAGTCCCCTGGCGCTGGTAACGCCAGGGGAAAGGGTGTCATGTGGGATAACTGCCGGGGCGCATACAGATCATGTCCGCTGGCAGCCGGGGCGGGCTACGGGCTGGCTATCTCGACGGTAAAGCCGCCAGGAGCCTGGACGTAGAAGGTCCAGGCGTGACCGCGCCTGGGTGGCTGGACATCAAAGCCGTCGTCTTTCAGACGTTGATAGATCTCGTTGACGCGTTCGGCGCTTTCCTGGGAGAAGCCGATGTGAAAGGTGCCGGGATAGCTGACCTGGCGAGCTTTCATCAGGGTGAGCACCAGATAAGCGTCATCGAACAGGAAGGCCATCCCGTTGTTGCCGCCCTGCCTGCGTAACCCGAAATACGTTTCGAGGAAATGGGCCGCCGCCGCGACATCGGTGACGGTCAGGTTGATATGATTCAGTTTCATGCGTGGATGTATCTCCTCACACAAAGGAGAGAGCATGTGTCTCTCTCCGGCCAACCTCTTTATTCTAAAAAGGCTGGTGTGTATGTGGAGGGTTTGGAGACACCCCGGCGTTCCCTGGTGTGGCGGAGGAGCGCATGGTGAATAAACGTCCGATCTGCTGGATGATACGCTGGGCGCGCTGCTCCAGTTCCAGGAGGCTCATCAACCAGCGGTCGGCGATAGCGCTAATGGATTTGTTCGCCGCGTCGATCCCTTCTCCGCAAGGTATGTGCAGCGCCGCGCGCAGGTTGTGCGTGTTGCCCTGGTCAAATTGTTGGAGCATCCGCAAGATCGCTATGAGGCTGAAGCCGCATCTGACCAGCATACGAATGACGCGCAACCGCCCAAACTCGGCGCTTCCATAGAGGCGATAGCGATTGGTGGGATCGCGTGGGACCGCCAGCAGTCCGTTGCGCTCCCAGTTGCGCAGCATATCGACTGATACATTGAGATGGGCCGCCGCCTGGCGAATGCGCATCGGACGAGGCGACGTATCCACCACATGTCCCGCCGCCCAGCGTTCGAGGAATTCAATGGCGGCTTCGGCGTGGGTGCGCTCGGCGCGTATCGTGGCCAGGTACTCATAGGCGAATTCCATGGCCATGCCCAGATCGTCATTGGCCGCGCTTTTTACCAGCTCTATGAGTCGCTGTTTTTCGCCCACATATGGCCAGTGCAGCGCCAGGTGGGCCAGACGTGCCTGTTCCAGGTGGAGCGCGCTGTACTGGCGATAGCCGTTGGGGCCGCGTGAAACGCTCGCCAGAAAGCCGGAGGCTTCATAGTGCCTGATGGTGTTGACATGAACGCCCAGCTCCTTTGCCAGTTCAGCAGTGCGTAAAAACCCGCTGGCCATAGATTCATTCCTTTGCCTTTCTGACATTTTCCCCTGGCGTCTGAGCAAAACCCTCCACCTGGCCACCAGGGTTCTACAAAGTATAGCGAATGGAGAACGTTTTGCCCAGACCAGTTTGTAGGTAGGGGGCGCATATGTATAAATAATGCGAAATCCAGGTCTTCACACTTTTTATGTGACAGAGGCAAAAGTATCTGGTCAACCCCCTTGACAGGTTATCCACAGGGTTCTGTGACTATCAGTCAAGCTGCTTGATTGATTGGTGTTCAGGTGAGGGTAATGACGCTTTTGAGGCCGGCTGATCGTCCATGCAGGCAGGCAGGCAACAGCCTTGTCGATGGGTGTACGGGCGGACAGCAGGGCGTGCAGGGCTTCCGGCCAGCGCTGGAAGCCGATGTCCAGGTCGGCGATGGCGGCCTCGAAGTCGTGTGGTGCGGCGTTGACTGTGCCTGGCACAACCTGATTTTTCAGGACCATCTCTCGCCGCAGGCTTGCCGGATTAGTCTCAATCAGGGGTTGCTGACAGGGCTTCCGCGTTGTTCTCAGGCGCGCGTTTCTTGCGCTATCCAGGAAAAATAGCTCGCGCTTCCCGCGTCAATCTCGGTGGCGATGATTTCAGGCTCGTCGTATGTATGATTTTGCCGGATGATCTGCTCTACGGCGGTATATAGCTTTTTCTGCGTCTTCGCGACACAGCTCCATTCTTCCGTCTCGGACATCTCGCCCTGCCACCAGTAAATGCTGGTGATGGGTCCGCTGATCTGAACACAGGCCGCCAGGCGCTGAGATACCAGGGCCAGCGCTATTTTCCGCGCGCCTTCACGATCATCTGTGGTGGTGCGAACCTCGATAAAATCTGTCATGTGTGAGCCTCTCCTTGTAAAGGTGAACACAGCGTCTCTGTACTCATTGTGCCACAGGTGGCGGCGCTTCTGTCAATTGGCAAAAAGGTGCAGAGAAATGATGGCATGACGTTTGGGCGACTCGTCGGTGAAGAGAATGCTCACCGCTTGAGCTGCGTTGCCAGGGTTCCACGAGCGCTTTTTCGAGGGCGGTGGTGATCTCATCTGCCGCCACCCTGCGGTTCCGGTTTGCACGAGCCACGAGAGCCGTGGGCGCGCGGTGCCGAGGCCGAGCGCGTCTCGGCGATGTTCAAAGGAAACTCGTGCAACCGTTGTGCTCGTGGATGTCTTGCGCGAGGTCATTGTCAGTTCTCTCCTGGCGCGCGAACTGCCTGGGAGCGGAGGAATGGCAAAACTGTCGCCCGCTCAGGCCTGAGCTCCTGGTCTGAGGGCGCGCGTCAAAGCGCCGAGAAGATCCTGCTCGAACGCCTGCGTTACCCTGGCCGTAGGGATCATGTTGAAGCCGTGAGGGGCGCCGGGATACACACGCAGTTCGGTGGGCACCCCGGCCCGGATCAGGCGCCTGGCGTACTCGATATTCTCATCCACGAAGAGGTCGATTGAACCAACCCCGATCCAGGTCGGAGGCAGGCCGGCCAGATTGTCGGCACGAGCCGCCGCCGCGTAAGGCGAGACATCCGGGCCGCCGGGCTCCTGGCCTAACAGGGCCGTCCAGCCCAGGCGGTTGGCCTCGGGGGTCCAGAGAAACTCTCCGGCATAGGGATTGGGTTCAGCGGTGGTCACGGTCCGATCATCGAGCATCGGGTAAATCAACAACTGGAAGACCAGCGGAACCTCGCCCCGGTCGCGGGTGAGCAGACCCAGCGCGGCGGCCAGTCCGCCACCGGCGCTGCCGCCACCGATAGCGATCCGGGCGGAGTCAACGCCCAGCTCGCCGCTGCTGGCGTGCAGCCATTTCAGCGCGGCGTAGCAGTCTTCCACCGGGCCGGGATGGGGCGTCTCAGGCGCCAGGCGGTAATCGACCGATACGACCGCGCAGCCGACCGCTGATGCCATAGTTTTAGCCCGGACATCATCGTTGTCAGCGCTGCCCACGATATATCCTCCCCCGTGAATCCACAGCAGGGCTGGCAGAGGAGTGGAAGCGTCGGTGGGTATATAGACGAGCACCCGCACGTCAGGCGCCCCCTGCGGACCCGGAGCCAGGCGCTCCGTCACCGTCACATTGGGAAAAGGAGGGGCAAGCGTTTGCAACAGGGCAGCGCTCTCCTTCATCTGCGCCCGCCTCTGGGGAATAGATTCCATGGTCGGACTGAGATCCGGTCCCTGGCTCGCCAGGTAGTCAAGCAGAAGCGTCAACTCCGGGTCAACGAGATGTTTGCTGTTCATGAAAATCTCCTTCATTCATACGCAGACTGGATATTCTCAGCAGTCATTTGTCCCTGGCTCGCGCGCTCCTTGCCGACCAGCAAAGTCTCTGCCGGCTCAGGCCACGACTTTGACGGGAATATGCATCCCGGCCATGTAGTGACCGCGCATCCGGCAGGCCATCTCATAGTAGCCGATATCCGCTTTAGTGAACGTCTGATTGATGGTCTGCGTGGTACCGGGCGGGATGGTATTCAGCCCGATCAGCATATGATTGAACTGGTAATATTCATCCATCGGTGTGCCATCGGGATAGGTTGGGACAAAGGTGAGAGCGTGGGTCTGTTTGCCCTGATTGGTCACCACAAAATAGTAGGGCACCCCGACCCGAAAGGTCGTGATTGAGGGGCGAATAGCAAATTCGGCCTCCATCACCGTGACTGTCACCGCGCCGGGTGTGGGGCTTTGCTGCACAATGGTCACCAGTTGATTGCCCGAAGTGCTGATGAAAGTCGGCGTGGTCGCGGGCGTAGAGGTCGGAGCGGCGGCGCTATTGGCGCCAGCGCAGGCGACCAGCAGGAGAGCCAGCCCCAACACGGCGATTTTGCCCAGGAAGCGCCAGGAGACACGGCGCCGCAAACTGTCCGGCGTGGTCTGAGAAGGATGCGAGGTTTGCATAAAGAAAGAACCTTTCATTTCAGCTAGCACTGGCGAAAAAGAGTTCATCTTTCCTGGCTGGTACCCCGGAGGCCGGGTCCGGCACGCCAGACCAGGAAAGCCACCTCCTGGCCAGCAGATCGCTGGCTTGCCCTACCACCTGTGAGTCAAGGGCATTATAGGAAAAAAGCACGAGCGCCGTCAACTTGCTTTCTGGAGAAAAAGCTTGCGTGCCATTTCTGATGGCCAGGGCTTTCTCATTTTCCCGTTTTGCCTCTGCTGCCTCGCGCCGCCGCAGGCGGCGCACTTTGCAGATGGAGTTTGACAGTCTACTAGCACTGGCGAAAAAGAGTTCATCTCTCCTGGCTGGTACCCCGGAGGCCGGGTCCGGCACGCCAGACCAGGAAAGCCACCTCCTGGCCAGCAGATCGCTGGCTTGCCCTACCACCTGTGAGTCAAGGGCATTATAGGAAAAAAGTACGCGCGCCGTCAACTTGCTTTCTGGAGAAAAAGCTTGCGTGTCATTTCTGATGGCCGGGGTGGCTTGCCAAAAGGGATCAACTGGGGGTATGCTAAAAGCTCAGCGTGAAGAAGCGCCAGGCTTCGCGCGTGCTACGCGGAGCAGAACAATGCAGGAGAGGCGCCACTGTGTTACAGGAGAGCCAGCAGCGCCAGTGTTTGTCGCTGTTATTTGCCGGCTTCTTTCTGTGGAACTGGCGGCGTGTGTCTCATCCATCCCCTTTTAGAAATGGAGAATCCGTAATCATGACATGGGAAACGTACCTCTTGGAGCACCAGGCCCAATATCAGAATGAACTGCTTGAATTCCTCAGCATTCCCAGCGTTTCATCGTTGCCCGAACATGCCGGCGATGTGCAGCGCGCGGCTCAGTGGGTGGCTGATCGTCTGACCACCGCTGGTCTGGAACAGGTGCAGATTTTACCCACGGGAGGACACCCTGTTGTCTATGCAGAATGGCTCCACGCGCCTGACAGGCCCACGATTTTGATCTATGGCCACTTTGATACGCAGCCGGTGGACCCGATTGAGTTGTGGACGCACCCGCCCTTTGAGCCTACGATCATCGATGATCGGGTCTATGCTCGTGGCGCGACCGACGACAAGGGGAATATGTTTACGCCTATTCTGGGCCTGGAAGCGTTGCTCAAGAGCGAAGGGGCTCTGCCGGTCAACGTCAAATGTTTCTTTGAGGGGCAGGAGGAGATTGGCAGTCCGCAGTTGCCGGCCTTTATCGCCAGCCATCGCGAACTGCTGGCCTGTGATCTGGTCCTGAGTTCCGACGGCGGGCAATACAGCGAAGATCAGCCTGAATTGATGCTCTCCGCGAAAGGGCTGGCGGGCGTGCAGATCGATGTGCGCGGCGCGAAAAGCGATCTGCACTCCGGTATGTACGGCGGCGCGGTCCCCAATGCCATTCACGTCCTGGTTGAAATTCTCTCCTCGCTGCGCAGTCCCGCAGGTAAAATCCTGGTCGAGGGCTTTTACGATTCCGTGCGCCCGCTCTCCGCTGAGGACCGCGCCGCTATCGCCAGGGTGCCCTTTGACGCGCAGGCAGAGCAAACAAAGCTCGACGTAGGCGTGTTGACCTCCGAGCCTGGCTATACCCCGCAGGAGCACATGGCCGCGCGTCCTACGCTGGAGATTAACGGCATCTGGGGCGGCTTCCAGGGCGAGGGCGTCAAAACGGTCCTGCCCGCCGAAGCTCACGCCAAGATCACCTGCCGCCTGGTTGCCGATCAAGACCCGGCTGTGATCGTTGAACTGCTGGCCAGACATGTGGCAAAGCACGCGCCCGCCGGCGTCAAAGTGACCACGCGTCCCCTGCCCGGTACCGCGCGCCCCTACTTCATTTCCCCCGATCACTGGGGAAACAAAGCCGCCGCCGAGGTGCTGGAAGAACTGTACGGCAAAGCGCCCTATCATGGACGCACCGGCGGCAGTATTCCGGTCTGTGAAATGTTCCTGACCCACCTGGGAGCCAGCACCGTGGGCTTTGCCTTCGGCCTGGGCGATGAACAGATTCACGCCCCCGACGAATTTTATCGTCTCTCCAGCTTCCGGCGCGGTCCCGTTGCTTACTGCAAAATCCTTCACCGCCTGGCGCGGAAATAAGCCCTGCTTGTTGGGGATAAGCACGCCGAAGCTTTGCCTTCGGCGTGCGCCTGCTCGTTCATGAGGCGGAAATGGCGGCGCTCAGAATCGCTGCCGCCGCGCTGGCCAGCGGTTCCAGCGCGCGCAGTTCCAGGGCCAGGGCCGGATTGGGACAGGCCAGACCGCCGCGATTGAACCAGATGGCGCGTATACCCGCCTGGCGTGCTCCCAGCACGTCCGCTTTCCACGAATCGCCCACCATGACGACCTCTTCCGCGCGACAACCGCTGCGTTCCAGGGCCGCCTGAAAAATTCGCGGGTCTGGCTTGATGAAACCCACCTCTTCTGAGGTCACCAGTTCGTCTACCAGGTGCTCCAGTTTGAGATGTCGCAGCTTGTCGATCTGCTCCTCAACCAGGTTGTTGGTCACGACGACGATTTTGAGGCTCTGCTGGCGGAGGTGTTCCAGCAGGGCTGCCGCTCCCACGACCGCCTGGCGACTGGCCTGATAGTGCTCGCGGTGCAGGATGGCCGCGTGTTCTATCACGGCTGGCAGGTCCGCTGCCTCCGGGGCGTGGAGGAGAAAAAAGTGGCGAAAGCGCTCGCGGCGCGCCTCATCAATCGTCAATTCGCCCGTCAGGACGCGCACATGCACCTCGTCCAGCAGCCGCGTATAGTCGGCAAAAAGCACGTCTATGGGACGCTGCTGTAAGGCAGGATAGGCCGCGCAGACCGCCAGCAGGCCGGCGCGTGTGCTGTACAGGTGATCGAACAGGGTGTCATCAAGATCAAAGAAGACGGCTTTGATGGACGTTGAGCGGGAGGTCATCGAGTTTGTTACTTCTTTCGTTCGCTTATAACGTTCCGGCTGCTTTGTTTAGCATATTTGCCGACTGCCTGGTTTACAGAAACAGCCCTTTGCGCAGGTCGCTGCGGATTTCATAGGCGGTTTCGGCATCGGCCAGGATGGCGGTGTCGACGGTCTGCACAACCATTTCCTCGCGGTTGTGCTCGCAGCGGCGGAGCGCGCCCTTGAAGGGGACAGTGATCTGCGAATGGCCGAGCAGGGTGCCGCTGTTCTCGCCGTCGCCCAGGTCGAGGGTACCAGCCGCGTTGGCGTAGACCAGGATGATGTTTTGCTCGAAGGCGCGGGCGGTGCAGAGCGCATCGACGAACGTAACCTCCGCGCTGCGATCATGCTGCATGCCCACGCCGGCATCCTCGTAGCACCAGTAGCTTGGGCAGAGCACCAGTTCCGCCCCTGCGGCGAGCATAGCGCGGAAGAGTTCTGGAAAGGCCAGATCCCAGCAGATGGCCAGACCGACCTTGCCAAAGCGCGTTCGGCAGACCACCGCCTGGCGTCCTGGATCAAGATAGCTCCGCTCGGAAAGCCAGAGATTGACCTTGCGATAACGCCCCAGAATGGCCCCGGTGGACTCGATATAGTACGCGGTATTGTACAGTCCCGTTTCATCGCCCTCAATGATCGAGCCTGGCACAATATCAAGGGCGTACTGGCGGGCCAGGGCTTGAAAATGCCTGACGTAGCGCTGCTCGAAGTCCGCCAGGTCGGCGCGTCCATTCAGCGGTCCCAGCACGAAATCTTCGGGGAAGACGATCATCTGCGCCCCCTGAGCGGCGGCGGCCTGTATAAAACGCTCGGCCTTCGCCAGGTTGCTTTCCGGCGAAAACTGGGCAATTTCAAACTGCACAACCGCGATGGTAATCTGCATATGCACCTCTCTGGAAGATACTGGCGAAGCAAAGATGTGGCCTCTGGCTCAACTGGGAATATTATACGATACAAACGATCTCTCGAACAGCTTTCCATGAACGAGCATCAACCCTCACGCGCCGCTGCCGGCAGGTGATAGACAGTGGTCCTGGTTGCTGACCTGAAATGAAAGGACTGCAACACAATGGGTCGATTTTGCATCTTGAGGGGCAGAAGCTCTGATCAGAGTATGGAAAGGAAGACATGCTGGTGGACGACACAGAAATCAAGGCCTTGCTAGCCAGCGATCTGGATCGTCACTTTGGACAACTCGTGCGCGTTTACGAGGCGCGTCTGTATATGTTTATGGTTCGCCAGACGGGCCAGGAGCAGGAGGCCGAGGACATTGTGCAGGAGGCCTTTATGCAGGCGTACTTCGCGCTGGCCAGGTATAGCCCACGCCAGCGCGAGGAGATGGCCCTGCGTCCCTGGCTGTATAAAATTGCCCTGAACATCTTTTATACACGCCTGCGCAAACACAGACTCTCTTCAGTGGCGCTGGACCTCTCGGAAGACGGGCCGCACCTGACCATTGAGGAAGATCTGACCCAGCAGCCGGAGGCGCTGCTGGAAAAGCAGGAGACACGCCGGGAGCTTGGTAATCTGCTCAACCAGCTTCCCGAACATCATCGCACGGTTATCAACCTCTACTATTTCGCCGGATTGGGCTATCAGGAGATAGCTGATCTGCTCAATGTTCCGTCTGGCACCGTCAGGTCGCTGGCGCATCGTGGATTGAAGCGCCTGCGCGCCCTGCTGGAGCCAGCGCCAGGAAAGGAGAAATCCACCCATGCTTCATGAGGAAGATGAAGCGCGCGCCCGGCCATCGTTGAATGGCTCTGGCGCCCTGCCCCTGCCTCCTTCCCGGCTGCCGGAACTCTTGCAGCGTTTGGGCCTGGAGCGGACGCCGGAGGACCGGCCCGCCATGAGCCGTCTGCTGGCTGATCTGCGAGATCCCGCCTGGTACAGACGAGCCGCCGCGCTGCGCGACCTGGCGAAATGGGGCGAGCAGGCGCCCCTGGAGGAACTGCTGCAGGCTCTGGAGGATGAACACGAAGCCGTACGCGCTAACGCCGTACAGGCGCTTGCTCAACTGGGTGCTCGCGTGCCTGTGGAGCGCCTGGGCGAGATGCTCCTGCACGATAGCGAGTGGCAGGTGCGCGAAAGCGCGGCCCTGGCCCTGGCCCAACTGGGCGAGCAGGCTCCAGTGATGCCGCTGCTGAACGCGCGCTATGATCCTGACGCCACCGTGCGCCAGGCTGTCCAGCACGCGCTTGAGCAAACCCATCCCGAACTGCTCGGCGCCGCTTCTTCTGCTACTCAGGAAGCGGCGACGGCTCCCTATACACCAGCCGAGTCCTTTAAGGGAACCATAGCGCATGTTGTCTCAACAAATGAGCAAAATACGCATATATTCTTGCCGAAGAAAGAGGGATCTATGTCTGAAAACAACTTCCCGACTGAAATTGTCGCGTATACCAATGATAAGAAGCCGCAGCCGGAGCCGCGCCAGCGCAAACGCAGAACATGGCGCGTGGTCAGCCTGAGCATCGCCGCCGCTGTGGTGGCCGTGAACCTGCTGGCCTGGTCGATTCTGACCCGTACCCTGCATCCGAATACGACGAGTACAGGCTCGGCGGTCCCCACGGCGGTGCCCACCGCTGCCGGTGTGACGCCCACGACCGGCCAGGCGGGCCATCTCGGGAAAACGCTTTTCGTCTATCCGCCAGCCGGACAGACCCCCGTCGATGACTTTATGGCGGTTGGCTGGTCGGCGGACGGCAAATACATCTCCCTGAGCGAGTTTGGCGTGACTCTGTTCAATGCCTCGAATGGCTCTGTCGTGAAACAACTGGGCGGATCATCGGGAAGCGCCTGGGCGAGCTGGTCGCCGGATGGGCAGCGCCTGGCCCTCTCCAGCGGCAATGTACAGATCTGGGACGTGCAGACGGGCAAAGTGCTGGTTACATATACGCCCCCCAGCGCTCCCGTGGCCAGCCAGGCATCCTCCAACGGCGCGCTGAGCGCGCTCAGCGGCGGCAACATGCTCTACGCCGCCGAGTGGTCACCCAATGGAAAACAGCTCGCGTCGGCGGTCGACGGCAACGGCTATGGCTATAACGTGCAGGTCTGGAATGCCGCCACCGGCGCGCCAGTCCAGACCTTCGAGATCAAGCCCAACGCCACCGCCGATGACTATATCATCAGCGTGGCCTGGTCGGCGGACGGCAAATACCTCATGGCCAATAGCCCGAACGACGGCATCTTTGTCTGGGAAGTCGCCAGCCACAAACTTGTCTACAAGCACGCAGGCGCCTCCAGAGCCGTCTGGGCGCCGCAGGGCCATGTCATTGCCAGCGGCGATGAGCACGGCAAAGTGCAGGTCTGGGATGCCACCACAGGAGCGACTCAGTTCTCCTTCCAGGGACAGAAAAA
>DASZXF010001108.1:0-2788 GCA_035546055.1 Ktedonobacteraceae bacterium | reverse complement strand
AGAGATGCAGGGCGCGCAGGCGGTGATACGACGCGTTGAGCTGACCAAACTCGCGCACCGGCGCCTGGAAATCATAGGAAATGCGCGGGACGGTGTACTCGTTCAGGTACGCGTGTTTGCCCACGGGATGCGAGCCGCCGTGATACATGTAGTAGCCCAGCAGGTTCGCCCCGCTACCCAGGGCCACGATGGCCTGGGCCTGCACGCACTCCGGCGGGACCGTGGGACGATGGTGATAAGTGATCTGAATGCCGCCGCCCAGTTCGCAGGAAACATAGGGATATTCCGGCGCGTCATAGGTCGCCTCACCTTCTGGCAGGGGCCGGAGATGGCGGTCACGGAAGAGAAACTCGCGCGTCGGCTCCTGGCGAAAATCGGGATCGGGACTCCACGGCTGGAAGGGATAGCCGCCCTGCATGGGCAAAAACTCGCCCTCCGGCACCGGCGAACCGATCCAGCCGGTACAGGTATACAGTGGAGCGCACAGGCCCACATCCTGCGCGATCTGTTTAAGGGTCAGCATATGCGCCTCGCCATCGCTGCCCGCCGGCACCCATTCACTGCCAGAACGATAGGGCACCTCCCACGGTGCGCCACAGTGCATATACTCGTTGTCCAGTTGAAAACCCAGCACCACGCCGCCATCCTCAAAGAGATGCCCCTGCACCTGCGCGCTGATCTGCGCGTACAGCCGCCGCACATAGGTCAGATAGCGCTCATCGTTCGAGCGCACCGCGATACCGCGAGCGTAGAGCCAGTCCGGCAGCCCCCCATTGCGACACTCGCCATGGTCGAAGGGGCCAATCCTCAGCAGCACCGGCATGCGCACCGCCTGGCACGTCTCCAGAAAGGCGCGCAGATCGTTGTCCCCCGACCAATCGAACACGCCTTCCTCTTCCTCTATATGAATCCAGAAGACATAGGAAGCGACGATGGTCACGCCCCCCGCCTGCATTTTGCGCAAGGCTTCGCGCCAGTACTGGCGCGGGAAACGCGAGAAATGAAATTCTCCCATCACCGGGATAGTCGGGCGCCCATTGCGCGTCAGATAGTAACTGGTAAAAGCAAGGGTCTCCCCCTGAGCATTCGAGCCGCCCAGGCGCAGTTTGCCAGGGCCAGGAGGCCGGCTCTCCCGCGTCATATCGAGCGTGTATTCCTCTTGCCGAGGAGGATAATGGTCAGCGAACAAGTGCTAGCTCCTTCTCCTGCGGGTCACAACGAACCCGATGATGAGCAATAACCGGTGAGTTGCGCGGTCAAGCTGTCATACGCAACTACTCATGAGTATACGAATTCTGAACTGCACGCACGCGTGTAGCTCTGTCGAACATGCTTCGGTTGCTTAAAAATCGCCCGGGTACAGAAAACTCGCCGGCGTCTCGTCAGCGAAACGGGACGGGTCTCGCCAGGCAGATCGCTCTGCCTCGCCTATCGCTCTGGTGTCCTCCCGCGTTAAACATAGAACTCCCCAATGAGTCGAAGGTCATCAATGTATCTGTTCTGGAGGATGCGCGGTTGATCGGCGCACGACCAGGTGCGGCTGGACCAGCGAGGTTTCGGTAACCGCTTTATCTCCGTCAATCTGCTTGAAGAGAAGATTGACGGCCTCTCTGGCCAATTGATTTTTGGGTACAGCGACGGTGGTTAAAGGGGGGCGCAGATGAGCTGAAAACACCAGGTCATCCAGGCCCATGATTGAGATATCCTCTGGCACGCGTAGACCGGCGTCCAGCGCGGCGTCAATCGCGCCAAAGGCCATCCAGTCGGTGGTGGCGAAAATCGCCGTGGGGCGTTCGGGCTGCTGGAGCAATTGCTGAGCGGCTGCATAGCCACTTTCGAGGGTGGAGGCGCCGGTTGCCTGCATGGCGGGCGGGAAGGCCAGACCGGCTTCACGTAAGACGGAGGTAAAGCCGGCCACGCGCAAGGCCTGGTGCGGATCGTCGGCGATCACTGCCACCCGGCGATGGCCGAGGTCGAGCAAATGGTGAGCCGCGAGCTGACCGGCGCGATAAAAATCGACGCTGACCTGCGGCAGCCCTTCGGGTACCTCGTTCTCCTGCCAGTCACACAGCACAATGGGCAAACCCTGCTGAAAATAGCGCACGATGTCGGCGCTCTCCATACTACAGCCCATGATAATGTATCCATCTACCCAGCGGCTCATCATGCGCTCCATCTGCTGCCGCGCCCGCTCAAAGTTGAGGTGCGTATTGCTGAAAAGCGTCTGATAATCGCGTTCGCTGGCGGTCTGTTCAATCGCCTCGATGATTTCGGGGTAGAAAGGATTTGTAATAGTGGGAAGCACAAGCGCAATGGTCAGGGTTTTATGATTGTAAAGGCTGCGGGCCAGCACGTTCGGGCGATATCCCATCTCCTGAGCGCACTGCAAAATACGCTGGCGAGTGGCTTCGCTCACGGTCCCCTTGCCGGAAAGCGCGTTCGCTACAGTGCTTTTGGCCACGCCGGCAGCCCTGGCAATGTCATAAATCGTCACCATGCTTCTCTTCCTTAGAGAGGTCTTTACGCACCGCTCCGCTATGTGGAGCGGTCCATGTGTGGAAGTGTACACGAATGGACCGGTTTCTGTCAAGAGTCTTTTCACCTGATCAGCGGGCCAGGGCAAAATCCCGCTTTCCCTGTTCTGTTTCTCCGTAAAAGTATTCCGCCCCCGGAGAAGAAAATATTATATCAGTTATCCCCCCTTTTTCTGAGGCGGCCTCAAGCGTTGGTGGCGCCCCTCCCCCCTCTTTTTTTGGATGAGGTTTGGCGAGCGCGGCGCGCTCGCCAA
>DASZXF010001107.1:0-2425 GCA_035546055.1 Ktedonobacteraceae bacterium | reverse complement strand
CGGGCTAAAGGGGGCGAAATTTGTTAGAATGGTAGAGTATGATAGGTGGATCACCAAGAGAAAGGCGGATTCCTGGTATGGCTCGTACTACGATCCAGAATATTGTTGTTGAACCTCTGACCATTCCTCTGCTCGAACCTTTTTCTATTGCCACGGGCAGCGTTTCCAGCGCGCGCAATGTGCTGATTACGCTGACCTTGCAGGATGGCAGCACCGGTTATGGCGAATGCGCTCCCTTCCCTCCCAGCACAGGGGAGTCGCAGGAGACAGCGCTGGCGGCAGCGCGGGACTGCGTGAACGTGCTGATCGGTCAGGATGCGGCTCACTGGCGCCATCTTTCCCATCTGCTGCACAGTCTGTATTACGCGCAGGCGACAGTCTGCGCTGGCTTTGAAATGGCCCTGCTGGACGCGCTGACGCGTTCGTATGGTATGCCGCTCTATGTCTTTTTCGGCGGCGCAAGCAGTGCCGTTGAGACCGACCTGAGCATTCCAATGGTCACGCCTGAACACGGCTATGATCTGGCCCAGGCGGCGGTCAAACAGGGCTTGCACTCCTTGAAGATCAAAATTGGCGGCGATATCCGCGAGGATGTAGCGCGTGTAGAGGCCATTCGCGAGGGCGCGCCCGGCCTGGGGCTGACCCTGGATGCCAACCAGGGCTATACGCCGAATCAGGCCTTGCTCTGCCTGGAGGCGCTGGATGAGCGCGAAATCCGCCCGCTTTTGCTGGAGCAGCCCGTTCACAAGGAGGATTTCGATGGACTGCGCTATGTCACAGAACATACCACCGTGCCGGTAGCCGCCGATGAGAGCGCTTCCAGCGCGGGGGCAGTGGCGCGTCTGCTGAAAATGGGCGCGGTGAATACCATCAATATCAAATTGATGAAGGCCGGTATTGTAGAGGCGCTGGATATCGCGGCTCTGTGCCGCTCACTGCATATCGGGCTGATGATCGGGGCGATGATGGAATCGCGCCTGGCCATCGCGGCGGCGGCTCACCTGGCGGCTGGTCTGGGCGGCTTCTCGTTTATCGACCTGGATACTCCCATGCTGCTGGCCTCTGATCCCTTCACCGGTGGCTATGAACAGCGCGGCGGTGTCTATGATCTTTCAGGCGTGAAAAGCGGTCTGGGCATCGAGCGCAAATGATATACTCTCTTTAAAACCGGTTTCTTCGCTTTCAGAGGGAGATATGTGTCCTGTTTCACCCTGTGCCAGTTAAGCAGACCCCTGGATATCGCCAGTAAATAGGCGTATACTCGTAAGAAAAACGCGGGTGAGAAACGGAAGCGAAGGCCAGCAACGGATGAAGAGATAGCATATTTCTCATCCTGGGCGAAGCGCTGAACATCTCAATATGTCAGCGCTGGCTTTGTTTGCTTGAGAGGGAGCGTAATCTCGTGAATGAAGCGCCGGCAGCCGCTCCAGCGACGGGAAACAGGGGACGAATGAGCGGGCTTGCCTGTGAAAATCGGTTTGAGGAGAATATACATGCATATCGATGCTGGACAACTGGGAAAGTACGAATTGCGCGAGCGCCTGGGCCAGGGTGGTATGGCCGAGGTCTGGAAGGCTTTTGACGCGCGTTTACAGCGTTTTGTGGCGATCAAGTTCCTTCATTCCATGTTGCGCGGCGATCCTGCCTTTATTTCACGTTTCTTGCGCGAGGCCCAGGCGGTTGCTTCTCTCCACCATCCCAACATTGTGCAAATCTACGATTTCGAGACGCCGACTCCCGGCGATGACAATGCCCTGGCCTATATGGTGATGGATTACATCGAAGGGCAAACCCTGGCCGATTTTCTGCGCGCGACGGCGCACGCGAGTCAGTTTTTATCAGGGGCTGACCTGCTGTCGCTTTTCTATTCGATCAGCGATGCGATTGATTACGCCCATCGACATGGGCTGCTGCATCGCGATATCAAGCCGGCGAATATTTTGTTGGATCAGCGCAACACAGCGCGCAATGCGATGGGAGAGCCGATTCTAACTGATTTTGGCATTGTCAAAATGATCGGTTCAGCGGCTGGCACGCTCACCGGTTCCGCCGTGGGAACGCCGCTGTATATTTCTCCAGAGCAGGCGCAGGGGCATCCCGACACCGCCGCCAGCGATATCTATTCCCTGGGAGTTGTGCTCTACGAAGCGTGTACGGGCCGCCCTCCGTTCCAGGGTGATACTCCCTTCGCCATTATGCGCCAGCATTTGATGGAGCCACCTCCTCCACCTGAGCAGTTTAACCCGGCAATCTCTCCCGCTCTGTCAGAAGTCATCGTGCATAGCCTGGCGAAAAAGCCAGAGGATCGCTATCCCAGCGCGATGGCTCTGATGGAGGCTCTGGCGGTAGCGCTGGGTTTGACCCTGCCAGATCGGCGCTCTCTGCCTATTTCTTCGCCCGATATTCGCATGTTATCTACTGATAC
>DASZXF010001106.1:0-4944 GCA_035546055.1 Ktedonobacteraceae bacterium | reverse complement strand
GGCAGCGATCTGAGCCAGCCCGGTATGAGTCCCCTGACCCATTTCTGCTTTGGGAACCAGCAGGCGAATGCGATCATTCGGCAACACCTGAATCCACGACAGGGGAGTGAGTGGCGGGCTGGGAAGCGACAAGCTTCCTGCCATCACTGCCGCGAGCTTCCGCCGGGCAGCGGGCAGCACAACCAGAATCACCAGGGCCACAACCAGGCTCGCCACAACCAGACCGATCAAAAGATACCAGAGTTTCACAGGTGTCCTGTGCCTCCTCCGAGGTTGCGTTTCTCAAGAGCTTCCATCTGTGCAACACCCCTTCCTTTCCCTGCGTCTCAGAGCCGCAGGAGACACTCCGCGTTTCCGTGGGCGATCCGTTCTCTGTCAGCAGGGCTGACTGGCAACTGATCCAGGAAGCTCCGCGCGGCTGTCATCGAGGCAAACGGGTAATCCGTTGAGAACAGAATGCGATCGACCCCAACCTGGAGCAGCAGATCCAGGAAGGCAGGCGTCCAGTTGAAGCCGCCAAAGGTGTAGTGGACGTTCTCACGCAAGTAGGCGCTGACCGGGCGGGCAAGCCTGGTCACCTGAGAGGGGAAAGCAATATCGAAGCGAGGAAGCATGAATGGCAGCGTCTCGCCCTGGTGTCCGACGATGACTTGCAGACCTGGATAGCGATCAAACGCCCCGCCCAGGATGAGGCGTAGCACGTGCAGGGCGGTGTCCACGTGCCAGCCAAAGCCTCCACTGGCGAGCAGCGCGGTGACCTGCGGCGTGAAGCCGGAATAGATGGCTTCGATCACCGCACGAGGCGGCGGAGATGGATGGAGGTAGAGGGGAACCTGGAGCGCCTCTGCACGCTCAAGGATCGGCCAGAAGAACTGGTCGTCGAGGTAGCGACCGCGAATATGGCCGCTGACCTGTCCCCCCTTGAATCCATACGTCTGAACGACCCGCTCCAGCTCGTCTGCGGCGGCATCCGGGTCTGGCGAGGGGAGCGCGGCGAAGCCAGCGAAACGTGTCGGATGCCGGAGCACAGCGGCCCCGAGCTGATCGTTCGCATCGCGGGCGACCGCGATGGCATCAGCAGCATCCAATTGCTCCACGCCGGGGGCACTCAGAGAGAGCACCTGGAGATCGATTGTCGCGGCATCCATCGCAGCGATGCGTCCAGCATCGAGATCGAAAAGGTTTGCCTTCATCTGGGGAAAAGCCCCGAGATCGAACTGCCGACTCACGGTCGGTGCGTCGAGCAAGGCTTGCGTTGCGTAGTGTTCTTCGAGGGCTATGGTATGCATGGTTATGTCCTTTCACGAGAAACTCTTCTGAACAAGTGGGAAACGAGGGGTCAGGTGATAGCGCCCCGGATCAATGCGCAAGGTCGCTCCCGGACGACACTCCTCCCTGAATTGCCCTCCAGACCTTCTCGCGGGTCAGCGGCATGTCAAGAGCGTCTACCCCGAGCGGAGCCAGCGCGTCGAGCACGGCGTTGACAAGCGCAGGAGGCGCGCCAATGGTTCCCGATTCGCCCACGCCTTTGACACCCAGCGGATTGGTCGGTGAGGGAATTTCCACAAACTCACTGCTATAGGTGGGGAGATCTTTCGCCAGGGGCAGGGCGTAGTCCATTAACGTCCCGGTGAGCAACTGCCCGTCCTGGTCATACGCCATTTCTTCACACAGCGCCTGGCCGATGCCCTGGGTAAGCGCGCCGTGAAGCTGGGCTTCTGCGAGTTCAGGGTTGAGTACCCGTCCACAGTCGTCCACGGCAATATAGTGGAGAATGTCCACGTTACCCGTTTCGCTCTCGACCTCGACCACCGCCAGGTGCGCGCCAGCGGCCCAGGCGGCTCCCTCAGGGTTGAAGTCTCTCCAGGCAGCCAGACCAGCGATGCCGCGCCTCTGCTCCTCCTCGCTTGTTGCTCCCGCGAGTAGTTCTGGACGCGCTTCCACCAGCCGCGCCAACGCCCCCAGTTCAATCGTGCTCCCTGGCACGCCGCGCACGGCGATGGTGCCATGGGTCAGTTCCAGATCGGCGGGCGCGACCTCCAGAAGCTGCGCGGCGGCATGCAGAGCCTTTTCACGCGCCGCCTGCGCCGCGAGCAGCACGACCGAAGCCCCGGCCTGCGTGGTCCGACTGCCAAAGGTGCCGATGGCGTACACCGGTAAATCTGCGTTGTTCATCTCGACCTCCACCTGTTCGATGGGCACCCCGAAGACGCCTGCGGCAATACGGGCGAAAAGCGTAAAGTGGCCTTGCCCGTTATGGGCGACACCACTCTGGGCGAGAATCGTGCCATCGTGTCTCACCCGCACGAGTGCCGCTTCCTGGGGACTTCCTGGCGGGCCAGGCATCGCGCCGCCTGAGATTTCGGTAAAGGTCGACAGGCCCAGACCAAGCAAACGGCTGCCACCACGGGCGCGTTGCTCGCGCTGCTTCTCGCGCCAGGCTGCATACTCGCCCACTTCCAGCAAGCGGTCAAGCAGCGCTGGATAGTCGCCGCTGTCATAAAGCAGGTCGGTGACAGTGTGATAGGGAAACGCGCCGGGATCGATAAAGTTGGCGCGCCGCACCTCCGCCGGGTCCATGCCCAACTCGCGGGCCATCTGATCCATCACACGTTCCAGCATATAGGTGGCCTCTGGCCGACCAGCGCCACGATAGGCTCCGGTGGGCGGCTTGTTCGTGTACACCACCTCGATATGACGCTCCACCGCCGCCACCCGGTAGGGACCGATCAGCATGTCAGCGCTGCGCACCGGAATCATCGCTCCGATTCCGCCTGGAAAAGCCCCCAGATCTCCCAGCGTCTGCACTTTCAACCCCAGCAACGTGCCATCGTTTTGAAAGGCCACCTCTAGCTCATTGAGGTGGCCGCGCCCCTGGCTCTGCGCCTGCAGATTCTCGCTGCGTTCCTCAATCCATTTCACCGGGCGGCTATGCTTGACCGCCAGCCAGGCGGCGAGCAGTTCCTCACCAAGCAGCATGTTCTTGGCCCCAAAGGCTCCGCCGACCGCCGCGTTGCGCACATGGACGCGTTCAGGCGCCAGATCCAGGAAGCGGGCCAGCACCTCTTTCAGGCGAAACAGACCCTGTGAGGACACCCAGGCGTATAATTCGCCACGCGATGCATCATAGTCAAACAAACAGGCCCGGTTTTCCAGCGCACTGGGCGCGAGGCGCTGATTCACCAGACGCAGGTGCGTGGTGCGCTCCGCACGCGCGAAAACCTCCTCCACATTCCCAGACTGCCTGGAGAACGACAGGGCGATATTGCTTCCCAACTCCTCGTAGAGCAGCGGTGCGCCCGGTCGTATAGCCTCTTCCAGGTCTGTCACCGCCTCCAACGGCGTATAGTCAATATCCAGCAGATCGCGTGCATCTTCCGCCACAGAGCGCTTCTCTGCCAGAATCACGGCCACCGGGTCGCCAACATAGCGCACCTTCTCGCTGGCCAGCAGCAGGCGAGGCGCTTGCTTCATGCCTGGAAACCTCATGATCTCCAGCGGTTTGAGTGTGCCAACCAGATCCTGACCGGTGAGCACATCGATAATGCCCGGTAGCGCGCGCGCTGCCTCGGCGTCGATCTTTTCCAGCCGGGCGTGCGCGAAAGGACTGCGCACCACCAGCAGAGAGAGCGCCGCCGGGCGTTCCTCCGCCAATCTGATATCATCGACAAAGCGGGTCTTCCCGGTGATCAGCCCCGGATCTTCGCGCCGCTTTTCACTGCCAGCCAGCAGAACAGGTTGCCGCTGGCTCTCTTGTCTATTCATCCGTCTTGCTCGCCTTTCATTTGTTTCCAGCTTCGCTACATCTTGAACAGCCGCTCCGCATTCCCATGCGCGATCTTCTCTCTATCTGCCGGACTGATGGGGGTCTGTTCCAGGAAGGCACGAGCGGGCGCACCAGCCATAATGGGATAATCGACCGAGTACATGATGCGATCCGCCCCCAGGATTTGCAGGCATAACTGGAAGGGAGGCAGGGTAAAGAGGCCACTTGGAGTGACATAGAACTGTTCGACAAAGTAGTCCGCAAGCCGACGCTGCAACAACTTCGTGGCGGGAGCCTGAGAAACAATCTGTTCGGTCCGCGCCAGATAATAGGGGATCATCTCGCCCCAGTGGCCCAGGATGATGTGCAGGCGCGGAAAGCGATCAAACACCCCGCTCAGGATCATGCGCCAGGCATGAATGCCCGCCTCCATATGCCAGCCCCATCCCGCCGTGGCCAGGCGCTGGCTCATCATCGGATCGAGACCGGCATAATAGACATCCTGTACCACTTTGGGGGGAACGTTGGGATGCAGATAGATCGGGACATCCAGCGCCTCGGCTGTCGCCAGCACGGGACGAAACGAGGGATCATCCAGAAAACGCTCATTGGCGCGCCCGTGGATCATCGCTCCCTTCAAGCCAGGCTGACGAACCGCGCGCTCCAACTCCGCCGCCGCCGCCTCTGGATCTTGCATGGGCAGGGTCGCAAAACCCGCCAGGCGATCAGGATGCGCCTTGATGGCCGCTGCCAGTTGATCATTGGCATTGCGAGCCAGAGGGATCGCCTCTGCGGCGGGCAACATCTGCACGCCAGCAGTCGAAAGAATCTGCATATCGACGCCCATGATGTCCATCTGACGCAGACGCTCCTCGCCGAGATCAAAGATGAGGCTCTCAAGCGGTGTGCTCGCTGCGGCAGACCTCCCCTGCGGCTGCGGAAGGAATTGTTGGGCAAAGCGGCTCATGGCATCGCTGATCTCTCTGGTCTGAAAATGCTCTTCCAGCGTAATAATCTTCATTGATTTCCCTTTCTCTTTCTCTGAACAACAGCTTGTCTGAAAGAAGCGATCCATTGGAGAACCTGCTGACAAACAGCAGTAAGCGCTTCCAGCGGATCAGCGAGTCAGGCATTTCTGATCTTTGCAACCTTTTGTCTCGCAAACCCATCCATTTCCT
>DASZXF010001105.1:0-1659 GCA_035546055.1 Ktedonobacteraceae bacterium | reverse complement strand
ATCAAATTGGGGATGACTCATGATCCTTTCCCCTGGGTGGGGAGAGGAAAGGGAAATGTTGGAGCAGTGCAGAGCCAGTTCGCATGGCTTGCAAATTGAAAAGCTGGCTGTTAAGCTGAGGAAGAGAGTACGAGCAGAGCGCCAGACATGATCAGCCATGGCGCGGCTCGCGCGCATTATCTTTTCCGGGGAGATGTCTATGAGCAACACGAGCGACATTATCATCATCGGTGGCGGTGTGATGGGAGCCAGCATAGCCTATCACCTGATGAAGCAGGGAGGTGCCAGGGTAACTCTGCTGGAACGTCAGGGATTGGGCAATGGTACAACGGGGCGTTCTGGCGCGATTGTCCGCCAGCACTACTCGAATGATTTCACTGTCCGCATGGCCCGCGATAGCCTGCGCGTCTTTGAGCATTTCGACGATGTGGTTGGCGGCGCGTGCGGCTTTACCACAACCGGGATGCTGGTTTTGTGCGACGAGGCCAACACCGAGGCCATCAAGGCCAATGTTCTTTTACAGCAGGCTCAGGGCGTCAAAACGCGTATGCTCGCCCCCCAGGAGGTGGTGGAAGTCGCGCCGGGCTACAGCGGTGAGGGCATCGCTGCCGCCTGCTACGAAGAAGACGCCGGGGTAGCTGATCCGATGGCGACAACGCAGTGCTTTGCCAGACGAGCCAGGGAACTGGGCGCGGAGGTGCGCGAAGGGATTGAGGTGACGCGGTTGACCGTGGCCGGCGGACGCGTGACGGGGGTCAGCACAACTGGCGAAAGCTTCGCGGCGGGTACGGTGATTGTGGCGGCGAATGTCTGGAGCCGCGCGCTGGTCGCGCCGCTGGGCATTGAACTTCCCCTTAGCGCGACACGACACCCGATGGTGGCCCTGCGCAGACCATCGGATGCCGCGCACCGCCTGGAAATGCACGCGGTCTGCCTGGATATGGCGCGCTCGATCTATCTGCGCCCGGAGGTCGGGGGAGTAACGCTGGTCGGCTCAACCGAGAATGTCTTCACCCCCAGCGATCCCGACCACTACGCGCAGGGTTTAAGCGAGGATGAGATTGCCTTCTTCCGCAGCAGTTCCGGCCTCTGCTTCCCGGCGCTCAAACGCGCGGTGCCGCGCGGCGGTTGGGCCGGGATCTACGACGATACTCCCGATTTTCACCCCATTCTTGATCGTCTGCTGGGCTATGAGGGTCTCTATTGCGCGGCTGGCTTCAGCGGGCATGGTTTCAAACTCTCACCGGTGATCGGTGCCTGGATGGCAGAGTTTGTCCTGCATGGCCAGAAGCCCGCTGATATGCAGCCATTGAACTTCGCTCGCTTCACCAGCGGCCAGGAAATTCGGCCTAACTATGAGTCCGGGGTGCTGGGATAGCTGATCGCTAGTGCTGGCGTAAAATCCTGCTGGCCTGGAGTTGCTCCAGCACCTTCAGAGCGGCCAGGCTGGTCGTCGAACGATAGCCGGACTGATGCATCTGCTGGAGCAACGGTTCCAGGTAGGACTTCAGTTCGGCGTGATTCTGACCCTGGATACGCAGAACATACGAGGCGGTTTCCACCACCCAGGGCGTCATATGGGCGGTACAGAGCATATGCACAACTGGCACAACACACTCGCGCCCGAAGGGGGCGAGTCCCTTGGCGGCCATCCAGGCA
>DASZXF010001104.1:0-3770 GCA_035546055.1 Ktedonobacteraceae bacterium | reverse complement strand
GGCCCGGATCAAAAGGTCGATGTCGATTTGTTGCAGGCCAATGTGCTGATCCAGCAACATCTGTATGAGCAGGCGCACGCCCTCCTGGCGCCTATTCAGCCAGATCGTATTACGATGGAGCAGGCGTATCGCCTTTTCTTTTTGCGCGGGCATATTCACCTGGGTTTGCAAGAGCATCAGGAAGCGGTGGTCGATCTGCGCGCTGCGTTGACGCAGGGCGAAGGGTTGAACGACATCGAATACATTGAACGGGCCAGAAATGTCCTGGGCAAGGCGTATTTCCTGCTGTATAACTATACCCTGGCGATGGAGAATCATCAGCGTTGCTATAATGCGATTGAGAATGGCCAGATCATGGACCCGGTGTTCGCGCTGGATGTCTATAACAATCTGGCGGGTGATTATTTCCGGCATGGTGATCTTGAAAAATCGGTAGAGTTCTATCATCGTGCTCTGGCGACCCTGGAAGGCATGAGCCGTGACGCGCAGAGCTTTGCGCGGAAGTACATGGAGATCGGCCAGAATTACAAGGCGCTGGGCAAACTGAGCATTGCGCGCGAGTACATGGTGCGCAGCCTGGCGATCTATGAAATGTGCGACGAGCAGCGTCTTGAGGGGCTGTCCCACCAGCGCCTGGGCAAGACGTTGGAGAAGCGCAACGACCTGGAGGGTGCGGAGCACGAATATCGCCTGGCCATTGCTATCGAGCAGGCTCTGGATGACGCGGTGGCCTCTTCCACCTGTCACACCAGCCTGGCCGAACTGCTCTTGAAGCAGGGCAAACTGTCCGAGGCGGAGCAAGAGGCGACCGTGGCCCTGGACTTTGCGCGCCACGGCCATGATGCACAGACGCAGGGCCAGGCCTTGATCGCCCTGGCTCAGATTCGCCACCAGACCGCTGATTTCGCCGGCGCGGACGAGCTGTTCCAGCAGGCGCTTGATCTGCTGGATGCCTCGCAGGCGCACGAACTGGCCGCCAGCGCCTACTTCCGCTACGCCAATCTGCTGGAGCAGCGGAACGAGGTGCAGCGCAGCCTTTCCGCCATCAAAAAAGCCTATGAGCATCAGCGCCTGGGCAATCGCAGCGAGTTAGAATAAAGAAACGACATCCCACCTGCAAAAAAGAAGAAGCAGCCGGTCAGATGGCCCACACCATCCGACCGGCTGCTCTCTTGTTTTTTGCAACTCTGACTGTTTTTGTGGTGTGATAGTCAAGAAGGAGTCAACATGTTAAAATAAAGATGGAGTGCCGCAGAGAACGCAAAAAAGTATGCGGAGGATCTTGATTAGAATGCCATTTTCAGCTTACGATCTCAGATATCATCTGGAAGAACACTATCCCGCGCTGTGTGCCTATATTCAACATCGCGCCCAGCGGTATCTGGGACAGCTGGCATTCGACGCGTTTGAGATGGATCAGGTAGTGGGACATGTCATTGAGTACCTGACACGTATTCAATTGCTGGGAGGAGGCGACCAGGCGCCGAAGACGGCCCTGGATGATCTGAGTAACGCGCAATTCTACACCTTTTTAAATCGCATGGTGCAGAACAAAGCCATTGACCGTTTGCGCCGCCGCCGTCTGCCCATGACCACGACCGGCGAACTGGAGGAGCAGGGGAACCCGGAGGACGACAGCGATCCTTTGAATTCGGTGGTTGAGCCTTTCTGGG
This sequence comes from Ktedonobacteraceae bacterium, assembly GCA_035546055.1. Lineage (GTDB taxonomy): Bacteria > Chloroflexota > Ktedonobacteria > Ktedonobacterales > Ktedonobacteraceae > Paraktedonobacter. The sequence continues at coordinate 2,097 of DASZXF010001104.1, read as the reverse complement.
GAGATGTGCCCTTTGCTAACCCGGAGGAGGCCGCGCTGGAGGCGGTTACTCAGGAGCAGTTGCGCGCTTTGCTCAAGAAGTGCATTGAGCATCTGTGCGCGGCTCCTCGCCAGTTGCAGGCGGTTTTGCAGGAATTGGAAGAACTGGGGGCCAGCGACCTGATCAGGGAGGTACGTGCGGAGGTGCCTTTTGAACTGGATACCAGCAGTGTTGCCCATTTAAGTCAGCACAAAGACCATGCTCATAAAAAATTGCGCCTCTGTTTGCAGAAAAATAGCACAAATTTGGCAGTCATGATGGCTATCCGTTTAACAGAGTATGAAACAGAATCCGGCGGAACCGATGAAGTATCGGTTCCCATACAGACCCTAACGCAAGAAGATCTTTCCTTGAGGGAGGTGCAAACGGGTCTTCAACATCTCACACATGCAGGTTTGCTCAACTGGCAGGGCGAGGACGCGGTTCACCTGACTCCCGCCCAGCGGAAGCTATTGACCCGCTTCTATGAGGAAGAGTGAGCCGATACTCTGGAGGATTTTATGAGCGATGAATTTGTGGGAACGCCCGGTCCACAGGGGTCAGATGCCCTCCTGGCGCAGTGGCTTTACCAGCTTCTCAATGGCGCGCCGCTGGCAGCTTCCTCTGAACAGCTTGCGGTAGGCGAGGATGTTAGCTTGCTGGGCGGAGATTATCACGCGGAATTTTTTCCTGTTATCCCTGATTTTGCCCTGGCGCTTTTACGCCATGAACCCGACGCTTTGACCCATTATGGCCCCTTGCTTTTCCACCTGATCGGTTGTTCCACCTGTCATCGCGCATACCTGGAAACCTATGATGCTCTGCGCGTGGCCCTGGCCGACGAGGCTCGACCGCTGACAACTTCTCGTCTCTCCTCTGCCGCCAATCTGGCGACGACTCCCCCCAGGCTGCTGGTTTTTCTCTGCCAGTTGTTGATTGGAGAGGCTGGCGCGGTGTTGCGCCAGGCTCACCGCGATCACAGTGACGGCGATGCCTGGGCGCGTTCACTTTTGCAACAGGCTATGCAGCTGAGCCGCCATATCATGCAGGGGGCGCTGCGTCAGCGGGCCTTGCGCGATCTGGTTCGAGTGGCTACGCTCTATCAGACCGCGCGAGAACCGCAGCCTGCGACGAGCGATACCCTCACTTACGCGGCGCTGGTCGGCGCGGGTAGCGGAGCGCGCGGGCGCACGGTACGCCGGGCGGAGATGGCCTCGCGTCCGTCGGAACAGGTCAGCATTGAACTGCGCGCCGGCAATCTGGAGGGCACTGTCACCCAGGAAGGCGATATGCTGGTTCTGCGCCTGACCGACCTGGATGAGTCGCTGCGCGGCAAATTTCTCCTGATCTCTATTCCTCTGGGAACCCTGCTAGAGCCGGTGCGCTGGCTGGGCGGTAATCCCTACGCTATTCGCAGCGCCGGCCTGGTCGGACCCGATGGCGCGCTGATAACACCGCTCGGACGAACCGATTTGCATCTGAGCAATCCCGAAGATCGCAATCTGCTGGAGATACTCTTTAAGAAACTGGATGTGCGTCCGCAGGAAGCGTAGACCCGGGTTACGCCGGTGACTCCTGGGACTCCTGCGGCTGGAAATCGACCGTGCCGCTTTTACCGCCGCTCTTGCGTGCGATATACGCCTGTTCCAGGGTAATCGTTGTGTCCACACCCTTGCACATATCGTAGATCGTCAAAGCTGCGACTGTCGCGGCGGTCAGCGCCTCGACATCTACGCCGGTTTTATAGGTGGTGCGTGTACTGGCTTCGATAAAGATCAAGCCCCGGGCGCTTTCCAGGCGAAAATGCACATCGATATGGGTCATGGGCAGCGGATGACAGAGGGGAATGAGCTGAGGCGTCTGCTTGGCGGCCATAATCGCGGCGATTTTCGCCACCTCCAGCACACTGCCCTTGGAGATCTGATTCTGCTCAATCAACCTGACTGTCTGTGGGGCCATGCGTACTCTCGCCCTGGCGATGGCCCCGCGCTCCGTCTCAGGCCGCTCCGTGACATCCACCATCTGGATATTGCCGCTTTCATCGAGATGGGTCAGGCGAACTGGCCGGGGATGTTCCTG
>DASZXF010001103.1:0-3983 GCA_035546055.1 Ktedonobacteraceae bacterium | reverse complement strand
AACACCAGGGCGAGTCGCGCAGCGCTTGCCAAACCTCATCATTTTCCCTGGGGTGGGAAGGGGAAACGCGCCCTTGCCGCGTTGAAAAAATGGGGGGATGGCTCATAAGGAGCGCTCAGGTGGTGGCGGGTTTGGGCGCGCGCGCCAGGAGGAGGATGGTGCCGAGCAGGAGGATGGCGCCGATGATGCCGAGGAAGGAAAGGCGTTCATCGAAGATAATCCAGGCCAGGATGGCGGCGGTCAGCGGCTCGGCCAGGGTGAGGATGCTGGTCAGCGTGGCCGGGGTGGCGCGCATACCGGACTGGAAAAGCAGGTAAGCCAGCGCGGTAGGAATGCAGCCGAGGTAGAACAGCAGCAGCCAGCAGATGGGCGAGTAGCTGAAGACCAGGGGCGTGGTCAGCGAGCAGGCCAGGAGCAGCAGCGCGCCAACCCCGAAGGCCACGGCGTTGACCTGCACAGGGGAGCAGCGCTGGCTGAGGGTGCGTCCGCCTACAATCACCCCCGCGTAGCTGGCCGCGCAGGCCAGGGAGAGCAGAACGCCGGTCAGCATATGGCCGCTGTGCTGCGGACTGGTCGGCATGTCGCTGAGCAGGATGGTCCCGCCTACCGCGCAGATCAGGGCCAGGGCGATCTTCAGGGTAATACGTTCGCGCAGGAAAAGCGCGGAATAGATCACCACCAGTACCGGGGCGACACAGAGGGCGATGAGAGTGGCGATGGTAATGCCGCATTCGGGGATGGCCGCCAGGTAGGTAAACTGGAAGATGGCCTGCATCACGCCCAGAAAGACCATCAACAGCAGATCGCGTCCGCTGACCCGCCACATGCGCCGGCCCAGCACGCGCAGGCCGCAGATGAGCAGGATCAGCGCGCAGATGCCCAGGCGCATAAAGGCCACCGAGAGAGCATTGGTCGAGCTGACATTATAAATGAACTGGGTGGTCACTCCGGTCGTGCCCCAGAGCATGCCCGCGCCCAGAATAGACCAGGCGCCCCGCCGCTCGGCGGTGAGAGAATGAGAAGACATCGTACAGGTATCCTTTCCCTGGAAACAAGGTGTTAATTGGCGTTCAGTGGCAAAAAGAGGCCAGGGGCAGGATGGACAGGCAGACGGGTTCCGTATGCATAGAGAAGCTGGCCCACATCGCGACGGAGACGGTCATCCGTGAAAGTCGATGTGTGGCGCGCAAAGACCGCTGCTCTCCTGACGGGCAGGCAAGGCAGCTTTTCCCCGCGTGATACGGGTATGCTCAAGGTGAGGTTTGTCCGGTCTACTCCTGGCAGGGAGAGACGGGAGGAGGGGGAAGAATAGAACAGGGACGTGGCAGATAGGACATGATGAATTGATCCTTTTCTCTTTAAAGACAGAACAAAGGCGCGCAAAAGCTCGCTGTTCTTCTATTATAGCGAGCGCGCGCCTTCCAGGCAAGAGGGTCAGGCCGAACGTTCGCTGAAGACGTTATCCACAAAGCGGCAGTACAGGGGATCACGCAACGGGTTGCGTCCCACGCCAAAGGCCTTGCGGCAGAGTTCCGCGCCCTCGTCCAGACCTTCCACGCCGCCGCCACAGAAGATAGCGATCTGCGGGAAGTAGAACTCGAAACGAATTAAAGAGGCAGTAATCAGCAGGTCATACGGATTTCCCCACGTTTTACACGAGAAGAAGCAGCGCCCTTGCAGATCCCTGGCATCCATGATAAAGCCTTCGCAGTGATTTTCGGTCGCGCGGTTGCCGTTAAAGGCCACAAAATCCGGGCGAATGATGGGCTGATCGAAGCCCCGGGGGCCGCAGATGGTCGTATTCCATTGTCCAAAAAGGGTGGGATGATACTTAAACCACGGCTCATCCTGCCACGGATTGGGTGGCGGATTATTGTTATAGCAATCCAGTAGATGCGCGACATCAGCGCTCCATTGCGAGAACAGTTCGGCTGTGGGAAGTTCGTTTCTCCAGCCCCAGGAATGGGTATAGCCCATAGACTTGCCATCCTTTCTTGTGATTATGTATGCCTGTTAGAACTAATATCCTATTCTTTTTGGGGGTGGGAAAGCAGGCAATCGAGCAGGTTTTCCGTCTGGAAACGAGAAAAAAAGAAGAGGAGAGAAGCGGGACACTCGACCTGAGAGTTCAACTTTGCTATAATGAGATTCAGTCTTCCATAGAACGCTCGTTTCACCAGGATTATGCAGGAGCACACCATGACCGAACGCCTCGTTTCTCCACAGATGAGTGAAGAAGAACAGGCCATCGAGGGCAGCCTTCGTCCGCGCCGTCTGGCCGAATATATTGGGCAGGAGAAGATCAAGGAGAATTTGAATATCCTGCTGGAAGCAGCACGCAGGCGTAAGGAATCCGTTGATCACATTCTGCTCTACGGGCCGCCAGGTCTGGGCAAGACGACCCTTTGTAATATCATCGCCGCCGAGATGGGGGTAGGACTGCGCACGACATCCGGTCCCGCCATTGAGCACGCCGGCGACCTGGCCTCGATTTTGACCTCGCTGCAACCAGGTGAGGTGCTGTTTATCGACGAAATCCATCGTCTCCAGCGCGCGGTTGAGGAGCGGTTGTATTCGGCGATGGAGGATTTTGCCCTGGATGTGATGATTGGCAAGGGGCCGAGCGCGCGTTCGCTGCGCCTCTCGCTGCCGCCTTTCACCGTGGTTGGCGCGACTACCCGCGTGGGTTCGCTGACGGCTCCGCTGCGCGACCGCTTCGGCGCTATTTACCGCATGGAGTACTATGACGATGAGTCGCTGCGCAAGATTCTCACGCGCTCGGCTCAGATTCTCAAAGTACCCGCCGAGCCGGATGGTATCGAGGAGATTTCCAGCCGCGCGCGTGGCACGCCGCGTATCGTCAACCGTCTGCTCAAGCGGGTGCGCGACTATGCGCAGGTCAGGGCCGAGGGCGTGATTACCAGGGAGGTGGCGGAGAAGGCGCTGGATGGCCTGGAGGTCGATAAGATTGGCCTGGACCAGACCGACCGCAATTTGCTCCTGACCATTATTCAGAAATTCAACGGCGGCCCCGTCGGTCTTGATACCCTGGCCGCCAGCACCAGCGAGGATTCCGAGACTATCGAGGATGTGTACGAGCCATACCTCTTGCAGCTCGGCTTTATCGCGCGCACGCCTCGCGGACGCGTGGTGACTCGCCTGGCCTATCAACACCTGGGTCTGACCGCGCCCAGTGACGGACAAGGACAAGGACTGTGGATCATTTGAGTATGCTGCGTAGCGAGGGGCAGACCAGTGCTGCGGACGTGGCCGGCACGACCAGTATCAGCGATTTTGATTACGATCTTCCGCAGGAACTCATCGCGCAAACGCCAGTCGAGCCGCGCGACTCCTCGCGTTTGCTGGTGGTTGATCGCGCCAGCGGCTCGTTTACCCATCGCCGTTTTCGTGAGCTTGGCGAGCATTTACGCCCCGGCGATCTGCTGATCGCCAACCAGAGCCGGGTTATTCCCGCGCGTTTACTGGGCCAGCGCGCCGGTACAGGTGGTCAGGTGGAAGTCCTCCTGCTGGCCGAACGTAGCGACCTTGGCCGCGATACCTGGGAAACTCTCGTGCGACCCGGACGCCGCCTGCGCGAAGGCGCGCTGATTCTTTTCAAGAATGCCGAGGGGCAACCTCTGCTCCAGGCCGAGATTCTCCAGCGCACCGAGGCCGGCGGGCGCATCGTGCGTTTAAGCGCCCTGCCAGCGTCAAACGGTGCCTCAGAGGTCGGCGTGCGCGCGCTCATCGATCAGCTCGGACGTATGCCGCTGCCGCCATATATCCATGAGACACTTGAAGATCCCGAACGCTATCAGACCGTCTACTCGCGCATTGTAGGTTCAGCCGCCGCGCCGACCGCCGGTCTGCACTTCACGCCCGAACTGCTGGAGCGTTTGCGGGCGCAGGGTGTGCGCGTGGGCTTTGTCACCCTGCACGTCGGACTCGACACCTTCCGGCCTGTCGAAGTCGATGATTTCCGC
>DASZXF010001102.1:0-7750 GCA_035546055.1 Ktedonobacteraceae bacterium | reverse complement strand
CGCTCGCCAAACCTCATCCTTTCACGAGTCATCCCCAACTTGAAACATCATGCGCCATTGGCACATCACTCCCGATGAGGCTTCTTGCGGCCTCATCAGGAGTGGTGCGCCAACCGGCGCATGACGTTTCTTCTGAGGCCGCAAGAAGCCTCATCAGGAGTGGTGCGCCAACCGGCGCATGACGTTTCCACTTTTTCTGAGGCGGCCCCAACCGCTGGTTGCGCCCCGCTCCCAGAAAGGGGAAACGCGCTCTTGCGGCGCTGGACAAATTGGAGATGACTGATAATTTGAGGGCAGCCTGGTAATCATTTAGAGCAAAGAAGATAAAACAAAAGTATATCTATTGAATGACATGATACAGGAAAAGGGAGAAAAGAGAGGTAGAAAAAATGCGTTTGAGAGGAAGGTATGTGCCATTTCTCATCAAAGTAAAGCATAATTACGCAGCTATACAAAATATTGAGCGCGGAAACCCTAGGCATACCGCCACAATAATGCTATACTGAATAGTAAATATCTGCATGACGATGTTCAACTGAATAGGAAATAGGTTAGCAGTCGCCGAGTGAGTCATCCAGGTCTCTGTCGCGGTCGTTGTATCAGCCGTGCCAGTAGAAACAGGCTCGCTACCAACATGGCGCTCATCCACGGCATCATGGGGTTATTACCGCTGGCGCGCCTATGCTTTTCTCGCGAAATCGGTTTCCTGTTCTAGCCGGTATCATACTGTGATTTTGATTTGTCTCACACTCCCAAGTGGACGCCAGACCATATCTCACGGGGGAAGAGATATTGGCAATGGAGCGAACAATAACGCGGATATTTTGCCATTCAGCCAGGTGAGGAGAGACAGACCTGAGCTAATGAACGGTTTTACCAGTGGGCCAAACCGTCGATGGTTATATCGCGCAGCTTCCTGAACCGCTACAGGCAATGTCCCAGTTAGCCGAGGAAAACAGGGTGCTGGCAGGGTGTATTACATCATGCCTGGCTGTCACTTGATTACAGTGCCAGTCAGGAGTTTCTTGATTGAAAATTAGCGATATAGTCTGCTCTGGGATGGATGCGTCATCGATGCGATGCTCCCCACTGCTGTATGTGCTCTCAAGGGTCGCGTTAGCCAGCGACCGGCATGATGCCTTGAATGAGTTGTCTCTGTAAGCACAGGCAGTTTTAGTGAAAAGGTAGAGGCAGGAGTACTTATGGCCAACATTCTAGTCGTTGAGGATGAACGATTAATAGCCAGGTTACTGAAGGAAACTTTGCAAATTGAGGGGTATCAAGTTGTAACCGTCCTTCGCGGCGAAGATGCTGTACAGTACGCATTGCGTGAAACACCACACCTTGTCCTTCTGGATATGAAACTCCCCGACATGGATGGCTACAATGTCGTGGAGCGTCTACGCGCGAATCCCAAAACCATGCATATCCCGATTCTTATTTTGAGCGCGCTCGATGATTGTGCCAGCAAGGTGCGGGCTTTTGAACTGGGAGCCGATGACTACATTACCAAACCATTCGATACAGATGAACTCCTGGCGCGCGTGCGCACTCAACTGCGCAGAGTACAGCAAAATTTCCTCTCTCCCCTGATTGGCTTGCCAGGCGGCTATCAGGTGGAACTGGCGATCAAACGCAAGTTAGCCTGCGCGGACCCCTGGAGTATTTTGTATCTGGATCTCGACAACTTTAAGGCCTTTAACGATGTCTATGGCTTTCTGACGGGCAACGATTTGATCCGCCTGGTGGGACGCATCTGCCAGCGCGTGGTGCGCGATTATGGCAATCCCGATGATTTTGTGGGCCACATCGGCGGCGATGATTATGTGGTGGTGACGACGCCAGACCGCGCGAATAATCTGTGCGCTCTGATCAATACGGCCTATAAGCTTGAGAGCAGGCCGCTTTACCATCCCGAGGATTTGCGCCGGGGCTCTATTAGCGGGGTGGACCGCAAAGGCCGCCCGTATCAGTTTCCCCTGGTTTCGCTCTCTATCGGGGTGGTCAATAACCAGGTCAGGCGCTCTCATACGCTGCAAGAAGTGAGCTACCTGGCAGCCGAGGCGAAATGCCAGGCGAAGCAGGCCAATGACAATGTGTATCACATTTCACCCTGCCGCGAATACGAAACTGCTCCCCAGGAGCTACTGGCCACTACCTCTACCGGCTCAGCCGCAAATCGCTATTCACTCCCTCGCTCGCTTCCGCCCGCCCTGGCTCAATTCACCGTTGGTCACCTGCACCGAGATCCCGATCTTCTGAATATTGTTGACAGGAAAGCCCACTGGGAAGTAGAACAGAAGGTATATTGATGCTTCTGGAAAGCCGTAAAAGATGAATGAGAGTGTAGATCAGGAAAATTCGGCGCTGACCACGGAGGCCGCACAGGCTCAGCGCCAGGCGGTACGCGAGAACGCCCGCCGCGTGCTCCAGGAGAGCGGGCTGGCCGAGATGCTGAAAACGCTGAACCGCAACGCCCTGAAAGGTCGGGGCAGCTTTGAGGAGTTCGATTCGCTGATTGTCTTCCGCTGGGGCACGGCCTACACGCGCCGCCATCTCTGGATCGAGGTGGTGGGCAATACGCTGCGTTTCAGGATGAACCCGCATCTGCCCTGCGCCACGTCCGCGCCCATCTGTGATGGTGAGTACCACACGTTCACCAGTCCGATGTGGGCCAATCACGCCTTCCTGTTGAGCGAACTCAATAAATATTACGCCAAACCTGTGGCCGAAACATCCTCGGACTAAAGAGCCGCGCTCCCGTTTACAGGGGATCGAGCGTTAAAATATGCATCATGCCTGTGCGGTTGAGCAGACTACGCATCTGCTTGTACTGCTCATCGGCGTAGAAGTCTTCACGATAGCGCTCGTCCGGCCAGCTCAGCAGATTGAAGAAGATGGCTCCCTGCCGAATAGAGGCGCGCGCGGCGGTGGGAGCGGCGGAAGATGAGGCTGAGATGGCACTGGCGGCCTCTTCGTCAATACTGCGCGCGAGCAGGGCAAAGGCCAGGACAGGCTCAACTGCCTGACGACGCAGGCTCTCCAGCCAGCTCTGCTGAACTCGCTCGGCCATCTCTGGACGCACCAGGACGAGATGGGCCGCCGCGACCGCCGGCTGGGCGCGTGGCCGACTATATCCCCAGAGAAACTGCATTAACCATTGATCGGGCGGCGTATGAAAGATCCCGCCAGGCGAGTCCTGCACAAGAACATAGGGACTATGCCGCTCCTGCGCCTTTTGCCACCACTCGGCGCTCTCCCAGGTGGTCAGCATACAATACGCGATGCCCGGCTGCCGGCTGCGATAAAAGCGCGCGTTGAGCAGACCAGGAGCGTTGCGCACCGCGTCTGAGATGATGCGTATTCTGGCCGACGCGTCCGCCTCGCGCGCCGGGTTGACCTGCGCCAGTGTGACCACCAGCAATTCCATAGGGCATTCCTCTTCTCACACAAGCAAGCAACTATTCAAGCAAACTGGCGGAACAATCTCGCAGTCAGCAGCCATTATAGCCTACATCCCGCCCTTTTTCAAATAGAAAAGCGGCGCTCCGGGTCTGCCAGCGCTCTAAAGCCTGTCACCCCGGCGCCAGCCGCAGAAACCGCAGAAGCGTTCACCCGCCTCCAGCGGCTGAGTACAGCGCACACAGGATGCCTGCCGCTGGCGGGCCCCTTTGTCTTCATGGACAGGACGCCTGACCAGTGGCTGCGCGGCCAGGCGTTTGCTGGCCCTCCTCTGCGTCAGAACAGTTCCCGCCAGCACACAAGCGAGCGCCAGGAGAAACCAGAGCAGCATAAAACCGCTCCACGTCATACGCGCCCCTCCCTCGCTAAAGCACGCCCCCGCCTGGTCAGCCCGGCCTCTTCAAACGGCACCAGGCGAATTTTCTGAAACGCCGGCTGATACAGCGACCAGTCCTCGTAAGCAAATTCTTTGGGACACTGGCCCAGATGCTTAAAAATCCATTTATGTGGATCTAATGAGCCTGCCTGATCTCCCAGGGCCGCGACTTCCTGGTTCGCCCGGCTCAACAAACGCAACTCCATCCAGATCTGTCTCTCATTCATGCTCATATACCATCACTCCTCACTCACATAGACACGCAAAGAAGGCAGGCCACCCCCGGAATATGGTTGCGCACGTTGGATAGGGATGAAACGCCCGTGGATAGCCATTTCTGGCATCCTTTATAAAGGTGGCCTTACCGATGGAGATTATAACATAGAACTGGATTTATTTCAACTAATTCTCAGTTATCACAGATTGTTGTGATAATCATTCTTGCTTTACTTAAATTTACAAAGAAGTATCGTAAAAGATAGAATAGTTACATGAACGAACACAAGAACAAAGTCAAAAACAAGAAAGTGTCGCCTCCTGGCTATATTTCCTCGGAAGAAGCTGCCAGTCGGCTCAATGTGACCAAGGATCGGCTTTATCAATGGATTAAAGAAGGTCGGCTCGCGTCGTACACCATCGGCAACGCGTTTATCCTTCTGGAAAAGGATGTCGCGAACTTCGAGCGCAATCCCACGGGCAGGAAACGCAAGGCTCCTCCTGCCTGGCGCATCTATAAGGGCGAAGTACGCGTGCAGGTGACGGAGATTCATGTGCCGGTGCTGGCGGGCAAGCAGGAAGAACTTGAGTCGAAGATTGAGGCGATGTGCGAGGCCAATCAGTTCATTTTTCCCGGTACGTTCGCGCGTTACATTATGCGCGGCGATGAGCAGACAAGTTATGTCAAGATTCTGCTTTTCTGGAAGAATACCGAGATGCCTGCTGAGGAGGCCCGCCAGAGTCATATGGACCAGTTCCAGGCACACTTCGCCGATGTGCTGGACTGGCCCAACGCGCGCGTTAAGACGACTGGCGCGCTAACCTATACGTAATACACAGGATAAGCTGTGCTACCTGCGCAGGGAAAGTTTGCAACGATAGAGAAGGCCGGCGGCTGAAAGGAGCAGTAACCGGCCTTCATATGCTGCTATTCGTCCATATACTGACCTTTTTCCGAAAAACGCGCAAGTAAATAGCCCTGGAAAGCAGGCATAGACTTTGACATTTCGGATGGCTGGTTCTAAACTGGATATATGAAAAGCAAAAAGTCTACAAAGACACTCTATCTGCCTTTTCTTCTCCAGCTTGACTCGCGGCAAGGTCCGGGTCTTGAACACAAAGACACCGCCTATGCTCAGACTATCTCCGCGTGGATTAAGGCCGGACGCGGCCATGAGTTACTGGCCTGTCAAAGTATAGCAGAGATGTACGCTCTGACACGTCGGGGTCGCGTCTGAGAAATGAGGACCGGAAGCATACATTTCCGGTCCTCGTTTCTGGCGACAGGCGATGTTTAGCCAACAATTTGCAGACTACCGTCGGGCTGGACACCGAGAATGACGGGGGTAGCGACGGTACTGGTTATCAGCACTTTATCCCACAGACGTACCTTTACCTGACAACTGACTCCAGCAAAGCTCACTTTACTGAGCGCCTTGACCAGATCAGCGGTGCTCGGTATGGTCGGGCTGCCTGTGCTGGTCGCGTCGCTGCCACTGGCCGGGGCTAACGCCTGGCTGATCATTTCCACGCCATCGGCGAAAAGCAGCGCGCCCTGGTCCAGGGCGGCGGTTCCGCTACAAAAGCTACCAGGAGTAGCAAAAGATCCGCAAAAGCTGGCGTAGAAGGCTTTCTGCCACGGACTATCCGGCGGACGAGCGGCAGAACTCAGGGCAATGTAGATACGCGGCTGCGTCAATTGCTGCTGGCGCACCCACTGGGTCAGGGACTGCAAGGCCGAGGGATGCACAAATTCGCCGCCGATCATCAGGGCAGGCTGGTCCTGGGCAGGCAGTCTGGCCAGCGCCTGGGCCAGGGTGATGACATCGTTGGTCAGCATGGGCGCGTAGATCAGGTCCGGGCGCGGTTGCGCTTGCAAAGCGTCGGACAAACCCGCCAGGAGGACTGCGCTCGATGCTTCGGGTTTGCCGCTGCTGTCCACCAGACCATTGGAAATCGCCGTTTCCTGGGCAACAATCCGGGTGTGCTTCTTGCTGCTAAAGCTGCTGATAAAGCTCTGCGCCGAACCCTGCGAAGATGGATTGCTGGGATCGTAGAAAATGGCAATGTTCCGCGCTTTTAATGTATTGTACGCGTAATTGGCGGCGGCATGGCTCTGGCCGGTGTCATCCGGTGAGAAACGCACAAAGGCAAAACCAGGGGCGCAGTGTTGATACATCGAAGTGTTTTCCAGTTGTTCGATGATGAACTGGCCGGTCGCGGTGGGAGAGATGACCGGTACGCCCGCGCGGCACAACACCGGCAGCGCGACCTGCAAGAGATTGCTGGGCGCCAGCCCCAGAACGCCCAGCAGGGGAGCCTGGCCCGTGGCCAGCAAGCCGAACTTGCTGAGGTCGGTGGCGCTGGCCATGCTGGAGATCGTATCAGCCACCTGGAGCGCGCCCTGTTCGTTGCCGGTGGTATTCGCCAGCACGAGATAGATCAGCGGCGCTCCCGCTGTATTCATCTGAGCGCTGTTAAATTGAGACTGAGCGATATATGCGCCAACCAGTTCCTGTGTATAGGCGGCGTACAGGGTATGCCGATCAGTGCCACCATCGGGCGTGACGATGCCAGGTCCGCTATCAAAGCTAACGACCAGCACGCCAAAGGGATGGCCAGACTGGCGCACCCGCAGGTCTTCGCGATAAACAGCCGCCTCCGCCCCGTTACAGCCCGTGGTATCGGTGCTGACCGCACTGGTGGCCTGGTCGAGCAGAGTACTGGCTTTAGCGAATTTTTGCTGCTGCATGGCCTGAGCTGCCGCGCGCTTATCCTGGTAGCTGGTAGCATTACAGGCATCATAAATATGTAAACCGTCGCTGAAGCCCAGGCCATCGGGAGTTGGAATGGTATGAACGACAACGGGAGCATGATAATAGCGGGCGTCATCCCAACGAATGGCCAGAAACGCGCTGACTGAAGCCACCAGTAAGACCCAGATTAAGGTACCATAGGCCAGGGCCATTGGACCCATCGGCACCTGTCCTGTGCGGAAGAAGCCTGACAGTTCCCATCCAATGACGCTGAAAGGATCGCGCACCGGGCGACGGCGATATTTGCGATTCGCCTTTGCCTCCTGGCGGAAGAGGTCGAGCAGGACCAGGCAGCCTGAGTCGCAGATCAGCAAATGGTCGTGAACCTCGGGGAACAGTTCCGCCACATTGCGCCCGCTATCCATGGCCTCGATGTACTCCGGCAAAAGCTGCCGACATTGCGCGCAGTCGATTAAACCATCCAGACCTTCCAGGACAGCCGGCAAGTTCTGCGATGGCTGCGGCTGAGCAGGAGAAGCAACTTCCGACGCCGGCGCTGACGGCGGCTTCTCCGCCGGCGCTGTTTTGGAGACTGGCGCCGGCGATGGAGCCGGTCGGGGAGCAGCTTCCGGCGGAGCCTGACGCGCGCTTGCCGCTGGCGCCGCATCCTCAAGAGTGACCGTCACACGTGAAGGCTCAGACGGCCTGGACGGCGCGGCAGATAAGGTCTCTTCAAGCTGAGTCGTTGAGGGGAGGTAGTTCGACTCCTCAACAACCGGGCGGCGCTTTTTCTTCTTGCGCGGCGCCGCGATGACCGGCGGTGAACTCAGACAACGAATGCAGGTGGCCAGGTGCTGCTGGGCCGCCTCGACTGCCTCCTCTGGCACTCCTTCAGGGTCGGTCTCCCGCTCCTGGAGGACAGAAATAGCAAATGCACATG
>DASZXF010001101.1:0-4694 GCA_035546055.1 Ktedonobacteraceae bacterium | reverse complement strand
CACGTCCCTGTGTCATAAGTTGCAGATTGGCGGCCATTTTGGCCAGCAGCGCAGGGTTGCGGTAGGACTGGGCGAGGACCAGCGTGCCGATGCGATACTGAGGAAACATGCCGGCCAGATAGCTGAGGGTGGTCAGACACTCAAGCGCGCCCTGCTCGCCCCATTGCAAATGATCTACCAGCCAGATGGTACTGAAACCCGTGCCCAGTTTCTCGACCAGCTGACGATTATATGCAAACAGTTGCGCAGCCGGGACGTTTCTGGCTACCGGCTGCAACATCAGACCAAATTCCATCGCTTGCCTCTTTCAGCCTGTGGTAGATGCTTGCCTGTGCTTTGCGCGGGCGCGACAGGCGCATCCACGCAGCACAGGCACATTGTATCACACCCGCTCCCTGGCGATATCACCAGTCCGCCCGCAAGCGATCCAGCACGTTTAGCACGTTCAGCGCCTCCCCGGGCGGATAGGCCAGGGCCGTCTTCTGCTGAAGCGCAGCGGCAAAGTGCTCCACCATGAGTTGATACGGGTCTGCCGGCGCGAACGCTTCACAGATCATCCGACTGCCGTATTGCAGGCGCAGTTCAGTGGGATCATCCCGCCAGGCCGTAAAGGCCAGGGGAGCTGAAGCCGCGCCCTCGCTGCCGACGATCTCAAGCGCCTGGTGTTCGGCGGCGCCGAAGCTGCATTGAAGATGGCCCCAGGCGTCCTGCGCGAAGCGCAACTGAGCCGTCACCGCCAGATCAACGCCCCTTGTCTCCTGGCGCAGCGCCCGGCTGTACGTCTCCACCGGCAGGGTGCCGCTCAGCCAGCAGAGAGCATTGACGCAATAACAGCCCACATCCAGTAGCGCGCCCCCGCCACAGGCCGGCACCAGGCGGTAGGTGTGCGGATCGCTCAGGGGGAAGGTAAAGGAACTATGCAAAAAGCGCGGCTGGCCCAGCGCGCCCTCATCGATTAACTGGCGCAGGCGCAGGCTGCGGGGATGGAAGCGGTACATAGCCGCCTCCATACACTGCACACCTGCCTGCTGGCAGGCCTCCAGCATCCGTACACCCTCATCGGCGGTACAGGCCAGGGGCTTTTCACACAGCACATGCTTGCCAGCACGCGCGGCCTGCATGGTCCAGGCGCAGTGCAGATGATTGGGCAGAGCGATATACACCGCGTCAATGGCCGGATCGTCAAGTAACTCCTGGTATGTTCCATAGACGCGCTCAATCTGCCATGATGCGGCCACAGCCTGAGCGCGTGCCGGATCGCGGCTGGCCAGGGCGCGTACCCGTCCATTGCGCGAGTGTTGAATGGCAGGAATGACCGCCCGGCTGGCCACAAAGCCCGGTCCCAGGACTCCCCAGTTACACGTTTTCATCGCGTCTCCTCTGGCGTATTCCTCATCGCAGCCATCTTTAGCAATCAACCTTGATAGGCTCTCCGCCCAGTTGCACCGAGCGGTGGGCGGCCTCCATAACGATAATATTGCGCCGGGCCTCTTCAGGGGGAACGGCCAGGGGTTCGCCGTAATGGAGGTGGTTGGCAAGATTCGTGTGGAACGGATAGGCCGGCGCGGTGGGCAGAGCGATGTGTTGTTCGTCGATAGTGCCATCCGTATGGCGGGTAAACACACTCAAGGCAGGCAGCGCCTCCGAGGGGGCCAGACGCTCCTCGATGAGATCGCCGGACCAGCGGCGTGTTTTGACCACCTCCTGGCGCCAGTGTCCGACGATGGCCCCGCGCTCGCCCAGAATATACCATTTGGGCTTGAGGGCTGCCGCAATATCCGAATGCAAAAATTCAGCCTCCTGCCCCCCGGCGAAGCGCAAACGCACGCTGGCCTGGTCGGCGTTAGTGACATCATGCCAGACCCGTTTATGCGCGCTCCCGCTCACGCTGACGACGCGTTCAGGCACAAGCTGAAGAATCCAGTCCAGGTAATGTGATCCCCAATCGTAGAATACGCCGCCAGAGACCGCCTCGTGCGAATGCCAGTAGTCGCAGGGATGGGCATAGCCGCCGATGAACGTCTCCATATGGAAAACAGGCCCGATGACGTTTTCCTGCAACAGGCGACGGATGGCCAGAAAATCGGCATCCCAGCGCCGGCACTGGTACACCGTCAGCAGCAGCCCTTGTTCGCGGGCCAGGGCGATCATGCCATCGGCCTCCGCGCTGGTCAGACAGAAAGGTTTTTCCACCACCACATGCTTGCCCGCCTGCAACATCTGCATGGCCAGGGAGGCATGTGTATTCGGGGGAGTCGATATAATCACCAGATCCAGGTCAGGATCATCGGCAATCTGCCCGGCGTCCTGGCAGGTGCGTACCTGGGGGAAGGCCTGGCGGGCCAGCTTGAGCCGTTCTGTGTGGCGATCACAGACCAGCGCATACTCCAGGCCATCTACCGCGCTGACCGCTGTTCCATGCTCAAAGCCAATCGCGCCATAGCCCAGCATCGCCACGCGCAGCGGACGCTCAGGTTCATCCTCTTTCTTGACATAACGGATAGCACGTTGCACCATCTGCTGAATGGAGGGATGGTTGCGGGTCAGGGGAGTCGTGCCCAGCACCATACAGAAGACTCGTCCCTGGCCATAAGTGCGGCCATAGGCCAGCGTATGGGGGGTATACTGCCAGGTCGTCTGCCAGAAAATTTCAGCATCGAGTGGAACCGCATCGAGCAAATACACGCGTTCCTCCAGAGGAAAAACGCTTTCTGTCCGGCGCGTCAGGTAGTGATCCGCGCGTGTGTGCCGCACCATCAGTTCCGTCTGTGGGGTCAAAAAACCATGGAGCGGACCCAGGAGTTTGCCCAGGATTTCATGTTCTCGATAGTGGTAAACAGCGTCTCCCAGGCAGAGCAGGCCTCCGCCCTGTTCTACAAAATCGCACAGGGCTCTGGCCCGGGCCATATCCATGAATTCGTTTTCGCCGTGGAGCACAATCACCGCCTGGCGGGACAATGGTTCCAGAAGCGCCGGGACGGGGGGAAGCGTTTTATCTTCGCGACAAAACATGCGTAAGATCTCCTTTCAAACATACCACCATGCATTCCTGCCAGTGGAGCGTATCGCTCGTATGCAGTCTGTAACCGAGAAGAGAGCGCATCCTCTATTCTTCTCTACTGTACCATTAAATAGATCTTTCTATCATCCTGTTGCAAAAGCGGAAAAGGGGGAAAGCCGATGGGACTTCTGAATACCATACGCAAAAACAGCTCTGCCGGATGACACGCGGAGCCAAAGCGTAGTGAGGGAGAGTCGGGTGAACTTCACCCAGGGGAGTCAACAATATTGACGGGGATGGGCCGGACGCCATATACTGCACAGGGGAACGATGCCGGTGATGTCCGCGCGGATAGCGACGAAGATCACAGAAAACAGCAGAAGGAGAGTGGTCGCGTTTGAAGAATAGAAGAGTTGTCTGGCTTGTCCTGGTCATCATAGCCATGGCCGTGGCGCTGATCAGTCTGATACCCCTGCACCTGTTCGCGCCCGGCAATGAAGTGATTAACAACACGCCGCCGGTAGCGCCGGCTCTGCGGGAGTGGCGTGGCAGCACTGGCGAGTTTGTGGTTAGCACCAATTCGCATATTGTCCTCGATCCCGTATACTCCAGACAACTCCAGGGCACCGCCCAGGTCTTTCAGCAGGACTTCCAGGCTGAACTGAACATCAGGCTGCCGATTGTCGTCTCCAGCGATCCGGGCACCAGTAATTTCTTCTTGACGCTCAAAACGCGGGATAGCGGAATTGGCGATGAGGGCTATTTGCTGGATATCGATACCTCAGTAACGCTTGATGCGCACAGCAGTACCGGTATTTTCTATGGTACGCGCAGCATTTTGCAGATGTTGCACGCGGTCTCCGATCACGCCAGTCTGCCTAAAGGCTATGCGCGCGACTATCCGTCGTATAAAGAGCGCGGCTTTATGCTCGATGTCGGGCGAAAATTCGTGCCGCTCAGTACCCTGGAAGACTACGTGCGCCTGATGGCCTGGTACAAATTCAACGATTTCCAACTGCATTTTAACGACAACGCGCTCGGAGGCGGTGATAAAGCCGACTGGCAGCACCAGTACGCGGCCTTTCGCCTCAACAGTCCCGCCTTTCCGGGGCTGGCCGCGTCCGATGGCTCATACACTGAGCAGCAAATCAAAGAACTGGAGCAGGTAGCCAGCGCCTATCATGTGACCATTACGCCAGAAATCGACACCCCGGCCCATGCGCTGGCCCTGACCCAGTATCGTCCCGATCTGGTCAGCCAGAGCTACTCAAAAGAATTCCTTGATCTCAGCAACCCCGCCACCACCACCTTTGTCAATGCGCTGTGGACCACCTTCCTGCCCTGGTTCTCGGCCTCGCAGATCAACATAGGCATGGACGAGTACGATGCCAGGGACTCGGATCGTTACCGCCAGTATATCAACTACTACGATGCCTTTCTGAAAAAGCAGGGCAAGAGTGCCAGGATGTGGGGCAGTCTCTCGGAAATGCCGAGTAATGTCAAAGTCAACACCGATATTGTGCTGGAAGACTGGGACAACACCTGGGCCAACTCGGTTGATATGGCGAAACAGGGGTTTCAAATCATCAACGCCAACGACCATTTGCTCTACATTGTGCCTCACGCCGACTATTTCAACGACTTCCTCAACACCCGTCTGCTCTACAATAGTTGGGAGCCGTACATCTTTAAC
>DASZXF010001100.1:0-4397 GCA_035546055.1 Ktedonobacteraceae bacterium | reverse complement strand
GGAGGCTGAAGCTGGGGGCACGCTCAAGCGGCCCTCTTTTCGCGGCTGGTGGATCGAACAGGAAGGCGCTGGCTTTTTCTCTGGCTCGCTATACTGATGGCAAGGAGGGCTAAAGCCGTATGCCTGATGTTCCATCGCCGGAGCCGCAGAGGAAAGAACTGCTTGCCAGCACGTCAACGTGGACGAGGCGCCAGGTCATATCCCTCACATTCCTGATCTGGATTATCCTCTTCCTCCTCATTATCTATCTGCTCAGCTTTATCCAGACGGCGCTCTGGGTGCTGATTATCGCGGGCCTGGTCGCGTATGCCGTGCTGCCTCTGGTGGGATTGCTGCACCATCTTATGCCGCGACTGCTGGCCGTTCTGCTGGTTTATATCGTCATTGTCGGTTTCGTCTTCTTCCTCCTGTACCTGTTGATCGAGGCTGGCATTGCCCAGATCACCGCCCTGGCGCAGTCTGTCCGTAGCTATTTGACGCCCGGTCCGCATGGCCATGTCTCTCCCCTGCTGCAAATTGTGCGCCGCTTCGGCGTCTCGCAGGAGCAACTGGCCACGCTCACCCGCGACCTGGAAAACTACCTCAGTAGTACGGCGGCGCACCTGGCCGAAAACGTCTTTCCCTTCGTCAGTCGCTTCCTGGAGATCATCTCGCTGATCCTCTTCACCATCGTCATCAGTATTTACCTCATTCTTGATGGGGACCGTTTTATCCAGGTGGTGCGTAGAAATGCGCCTCGTTTCATGCGACCGGGGACCGGCAGACTCATCCAGATTTTGCGCGACGTGGTGGGCGGATACATACGCGGGGAGATTCTGCTGTGCATCATCATCGGCGTCCTGGTTGGCCTGGGCATGTTCATCCTCGGCGTGCCCTATCCTATCTTTCTGGGCATCCTGGCCTCATTTCTGGAATTTATTCCCGTCGTGGGTGTGCTGATTTCCGGCGCCATCTGCTGTCTGCTGGCTCTCACCCAGGGCTGGCTGCTGGTTCTCATCGTCCTGGCCTACTTCATCGGCATTCACGTCGTCGAAGGCTACGTCCTCGTGCCCCGCATCATGGGCAGAGCGATTGGCCTGCACCCGGCTCTCACCCTGCTGGCCGTCATCGCCGGCAACGAACTGCTCGGTCTGATGGGAGCCATCCTGGCGGGTCCGCTGGCCGGCCTCATTCAGAGCGTCCTGGCCTCCTTCTGGCTCTACTACCGCGAAACCCACCAGACCCAGTTTGCCGACAGCCGCCAGCCAGCCCGGGAGCACGAACACGAGAATGAGCAGAACTAACGCGTCCTCCCGCCTCTCGCCATCGCTCATCTCCCCGCTGGCGAAAGCCCTTTCGAGATTATCAGAGCGCATTTCTGGCGCAAAAGAGAGAAAAAACGCTTCAGGTATTGACATATTTCGCCGGCATATGGTATTCTCTGTGTGAGCAATCGAAAGGGCTATCGAAAAACTATCGGAACCATCGCTGAGAAGCGCGCGGGGAAGGGGGCAGGGATGGTCAGGGGCGAGAACCCTCCGCGCGGGAAAGGAGGCCACTTCTCGCTGTTCTCCGCAGCGTACCATCACACCATTTATCTTTCAGTCAGGGGCTATTCACTCATGCCGCTGTGGGCAGCGGTAGACCGGGCCAGCGCTCCTGTATCATATGCTGTTGTCGGGTCGTGCAGTTGTCATTTGTCAGGGTGAATAGCCCGCTCTCTCGTCGAGGAGCTGCAACGAGAGAGCGGAAAGGCATGAGAAAAAGGAAAGGTTTCCGCTTTCTCAGGGATACATCGCGTGAGCATGTCAGAACTCTTCTGCTCTGCCAGGCTCGCTGGACGAAGACGTATCTCCGCTTTGCGCGAAATCTGTTCAAGGAGGAAAATCTTCATGGGTAAACGCTCAATGCTCCGCAGCTTCGGCTTGCTCGGCGCGGGCCTGCTGCTGCTCTCCCTGGCGCTCGGCTTTGGCTTCGCCTTCAACGCTCAGCCTGCCTTCGCCACCAGCGCCGCTCGCACGCTGGTAGTCGCGCAGGACGGCAGCGGTCAGTATACCTCCATCCAAAGCGCCGTCGACGCCGTGCCGGCCAATAACTCCGGCTGGTCGCTGATCTACATCAAAAACGGCACGTATAACGAAGTGGTGACGGTGCCCGCCAACAAGCCGCACGTCTCTTTTGTCGGGCAGGACGAGAACAAGACCATCATCAGCTACAACAATTACGCCAGCAAGACCAGACCTGATGGCACAACCTATGGCACCGATGGCAGCGCCAGCGTCTTCATCAAGGCCAGCGACTTCTTCGCCTACAACCTGACTTTCCGCAACAGCGCGGGCAACGTCGGCCAGGCGGTAGCCTTGAACGTCTCTGGCGACCGGGCAGTGTTCGAGAAGGTGCGCGTGCTCGGCTGGCAGGACACCCTCTACGCCAAAAGCGGGCGGCAGTATTACCTGAATGCGGATATTGAAGGGGTGACTGATTACATTTTCGGCGATGCCACCGCCTTCTTCGATCAATGCCAGTTGCATAACCTCAGTGGATGGAGCATTACCGCTCAATCGCGCACCAGCGCCTCCGAGACGACCGGCTATGTCTTCAATCAGTGTACCATTACCGGTACGCCCTCAAACTCAACCATCCTGGGTCGACCCTGGCGAGCCTACGCGCGGGTGGTCTACCTCAATTGTTCAATGGACGCTTCGATTGAGCCGGCTGGCTGGAATGACTGGGGCAACGCGGCCAATCAATCCACCGCTTACTTCGCCGAATATAACAGCACAGGCGCCGGGGCCAATCCTTCCGCGCGCGTAAGCTGGTCGCACCAGTTGACCTCCTCCCAGGCAGCTCAGTTCAGCCTGAACAATTTTCTCAACCAGGATGGCTGGCTGACCACCGCCAAACAGTACATCAACTGGGTGCTCAATCACTTCCAGCCGCCTTCCTGATCGTCCGCGCCAGCTCGCTGCCGGGTAAATCTCCCGGCGGCGGGCTGAACGGTCTGGCCATACAACCTGTCAATGATACGCAAGAAGCGGAACGGGTCTGCCTGTGTAACTGTCAAATCATACGCAAGAAAGCGAGGTTTACTCTATGTACGTACCCCTGAAACGGTTCAGGAAAACGGGAGCATTTTCCCTGCTCGGTGCCCTGCTGGTCTGTCTGATCGTCGCCGGCGTCTGTGTCCTGGGTGCCCCGGCCACCAGAGTCAGCGCGGCCACCGTTTGCAGCGTCAGAAACTACGGCGCCACCGGCAACGGAACCACCAGAGACACCACCGCCATTCAGAACGCTATCAACGCCTGCTCCGGCGGTGGCAAGACTGTCGAACTGACCTCGGGCAAGTACCTCAGTGGACCGCTGACTCTGCCCGGCAATATCATCTTCCAGCTCGACAGCGGAGCCACCCTGCTGGCCTCACAGAACGCCTCCGACTATCCCGCCACCTCGACCGGTCTGGCCGCGCTGATCACTTCCAGCGGAACCAGCAATGTCACCATCACCGGCAGCGGTACCATTGACGGTCAGGGCGCCCCCTGGTGGAGCATCATCAAAGCCGAGAAGGCCGCCAATGAGACGCTTTCGCCGCGCCCGCCGCTCATCAGCTTCAACTCGGCCAGCAACGTCACCATCGAGCACATCACCTTGAAGAACGCGCCCAACCAGCATATCACGCTCTCGAAAGTGAACACCGCCACCATTACGCAGATCACCATCTCATCGCCTTCCGATTCGCCCAATACCGACGGTATCGATGTCAGCGCCTCGCAATACGTCCACATCACCAGCAGCACCATCGATGATGGTGACGACGATGTAGCCATCACCGCCTCCGGCAGCACCTCCTCACACGACATCTCGGTGAGCAGTTGCACCATCCTGCATGGGCATGGCCTCTCTATCGGCAGCTACACCAGCGGCGGCGTCTACAATGTCAGCATCCACGACAACACCCTGACCAACACCTCAACTGGTATTCGCCTCAAATCGGCGCGCGACCGGGGCGGCGAAGTCACGGGCGTTACCTACACCCACCTGACTATGACCAACGTTTCGACTCCCATCTCACTGCTGGAATACTATCCCAAAGTGCCCGCTGACGGCGATCCCGCCCAGCCGA
This sequence comes from Ktedonobacteraceae bacterium, assembly GCA_035546055.1. Lineage (GTDB taxonomy): Bacteria > Chloroflexota > Ktedonobacteria > Ktedonobacterales > Ktedonobacteraceae > Paraktedonobacter. The sequence goes on along the minus strand of DASZXF010001100.1, from coordinate 298 downwards.
TTACCAGCACAACCCCCAATTTCCATGGCATCACCATCTCTAAAGTCACCGCCACCGGCGCCAGCAACGTCGGCCAGATTATCGGTCTACCTGAGCGTCCCATGACCGGGATCACCCTCAGCAACGTCAACATCTCGGCAAAAACAGGGCTGGAGGTGCGCAACGCCACCGTCTCCACCACCTCCGTCACCCTGACCGTCACCTCCGGCAGCACCTACATTCTGGAAAGCAACAGCCACGTAAGCTAACGCCTTCCCCCCGCGTGAGCAGAACAGAGCATTCTGCCCACGCGGGCTCT
>DASZXF010001099.1:0-1698 GCA_035546055.1 Ktedonobacteraceae bacterium | reverse complement strand
TCCACCGGAAACAGCGGGAGTGCTGCCGCCAGGGGGATGGTAACGATCTTTTGCAGGAAGAAGGAAGAGAGAAGCAAGGCATCCTCATGCTGCTCAAGCTGGCGGATCAGCCGTCCCCTGAGCGCGTTGTCTCCGCGCGTGGCGTTCAGGTGGTGGCGCACCAGGGGAGCCAGATCGCGCGCATACCGATAGGGAGCGATGGCAAAGAGCGCTGACGACATGGGTGAGAGCGACGAGGAGCACGAGGGAAAGAGGGTCACCGTCAGCCCGGTGGTCAGGATCAGCAGCCGATCCAGCGCCAGGCAGTGCGCCAGATGACGCTGGAAGGCCTGAACCTGTTCGACGGTCTCCAGTGGAGATACACCCACCATCTGGCTGAGTTCGGCCTCCAGCACGCTCCAGCACAGCACACACGAACAGCTACAGGCCAGCAAGGCCAGTTCATCGGGGGTATGAGCCTCCTGGAGCAGGGCCACCCAGGGGGCATCCTCCTCCGCCTGTTCGCAGACCAGCAGCGAGGGAAACGGCAGGCGGGTCATAGACGCCTCCTGGTCCGTTGTCTGACCGAATCGCCAGCGAACATGCTCAGAAGCGTCCAATCCTGGTCGCCGTATCCAGCGATCTGCGCCGCCTGGAGATGAGCCAGCACTGGCTCCATCGAGGTGAGCGCCAGACCAACCGAGATGGCCACCTTGCGGGTCAAACGAGCCAGGTGCATGCCTTCATCGACCGAGAGGCTTCCATCCTGCCGGGCCACGTCTCGCTGGCACAGGCGCTCGCTGATCTCCCCGCTGAGTCGGGCGTGCCAGCCTGTCTCGCGCAAGAACCGGAAAAAGGAGTCACGCCCCAGGCCAAAGGCGTCCAGCAGAGCCAGTGCTTCTCCCAGGGCTTCAATCGTCGTCCCGGCCAGCAAAGTGGCGGCCAGGCCCATCAGAGGCGCCGCCGCGCAGGCTTCGCCGAGATCAAAGATGGGCAGTGCCGACGACAACAACGGCAACAGGCGCGCTTTGGCAGCGGCCTGGCCGGAAAGCAGCAGAGACAACGAGGGGACGTGCCCGGTCGATGGACCGGCTAGCAGCATCCCGGCCAGAAACGCGCAGGACCGGCGCGCAGACAGTCGCTCCAGTTCAGTCGCGACATGAGGGGAAAGCGGCGCCAGGCAGAGTTGCAATCCACCTGGACCCAGGTGCGCAAGCATGCCCTGATCCTCGACCGCATGACGAAGGGCAGCCTGCTCATCAGGCCAACAACTGATAACAATGCCACCAGGGCGAGCAAGCTGCTTCTGGTGTTCTACCAGGGTCGCGCCCTGGGAGGCCAGGGCGTGCAGGGACTCTGGCCGGGACATATACACACGCAGCGGGATGCCGTGGGCGAGCAACGCGTGGGCCAGAAGCACGCCCGGGTGCCCATGGGCCAGCAGCCCGATGTCTGGCATATCAACCTGTTCCATAGAGTTCTTTCACCTTTGTTGAGAAGGAGGGGTGGTTCCAGAAACGATCTGCTCCTCGTCCAACGTACTGCGCAGGAGATAGCCCACGCCAATCACGCAGGCGATATCCATGCCGCTTGACCAGAGCAACACGCGCAGATCACTGATGTGATGTTGCAGCCGGTTGCGAGCCTGCGCCACGGCGATAGGCTGATCCGGGAGCACCTCGTGCAAGCAGGCCAGCAAGCGTCGATAGGGCACACACC
>DASZXF010001098.1:0-3186 GCA_035546055.1 Ktedonobacteraceae bacterium | reverse complement strand
ACCGCAAAGATTTCGGCCTGGGCTGGAACGTCGCCCTGGAAGCAGGCGGCGTCATGGTTGGTGAGAATGTGAAAATCGAAATTAACCTGGAAGCGACCTATCAGCAAGAGCAATAAAAGTGCTTTCCTTCCAAAAAGAGAGAGCCAGCCTGGAATAAGCCAGGGCTGGCTCTCTCTTTTTTTCGGCTGGATGCAAACGAACCGCATTTTGTGGTCACGGCCAGGGGGATCGATGATCACGAGGGATAGCAAATGCTCTTGCGCATGTTGCACAATAGGCAGAGAACGTAAGCGTGTTTTAGTCAGGAGGAAGAGGTTATGAAAGCAGCTATAATTGCCAGGCCGGGAGGGCCGGAAGTTCTTGAGATTCGCGAGGTGGCGAGGCCGGAGCCAGTGGGCGAGCAGGTGCGTGTGCGGGTGAAGGCGGCGGGCGTGAACCGGGCGGATCTTTTGCAGCGCGCCGGGCACTATGCCGCGCCGGCTGACTCGCCGCAGGATATTCCGGGGATGGAGTTCGCGGGCGAGGTCGAGGCGGTTGGTTCGCTGGCGCGCATATGGAAGCCGGGCCAGCGGGTCATGGGCCTGGTCGGCGGTGGTGCGCAGGCCGAGTATGTGCTGATCCATGAAGGTCTGCTGACAGAGATTCCTGATAATCTGAACTTTATCGAGGCAGCAGGCGTCCCCGAGGTATTTTTAACTGCTCACGATGCGCTTTTCACCCAGGCTGGCCTGAGTATGGGCGAGCGGGTGCTGATTCACGCCATTGGCAGCGGTGTGGGCACAGCAGCTTTGCAACTGGCGAAGGCGACCGGGGCGACCGTCTTTGGTACCGCGCGCACGCCGGCCAAGCTCGCGCGTGCCCGGGAGCTTGGCCTGGATGCTGGCTTTTCTCCGCAAAGCTTCGCCGCCGATATTCAGGCGCAGACCGGAGGACAGGGGGTGCAGGTCGTTCTGGACTTTGTGGGCGCGGCCTACCTGGAGCAAAATGTGCAGGCGCTCGCGAACTGGGGGCGCATGGTCATCCTGGCCACTATGGGCGGCACGAACGCCAATCTGAATATCGGTCTGCTGATGAGCAAGCGCATCTCTCTTAAAGGCGTAACCCTGCGCACGCGCACGCTGGATGAAAAACTGGCGGTGGTGCGCGCCTTTAATCATGCCGTGTTGCCGCTTCTGGCCAGCGGCAAAGTCAAACCGATCATCGAGTCTACCTATCCCCTGGCCGAAATTGGCGCGGCCCACGTGGCCATGAGCGAAAACCGGAACTTCGGCAAAATTATCCTGACCCTCGATTAGTCAGCAGAGGGCTTCAAGCTGGTTCGATGATCAACAGGCCAGTTTCCTTTTCCTGGCCGGTGACGATGCCGACGCTCTGGCTGCCGTTGGTGCGCAGGCAGAAGGGAGGATCGTCGGGCAGACCTCCGGCCATGACCTCCCGGGCGGCGTTGCTGACGGCGAGCAGTTGCTCCGGGGGATAAGCGGCGTAGATGGTCAGCGCGGCCAGGGCACTTTCGCTCAGGGTGAGCGCCAGGGCGCGTTCTCTGGCCTGGCGCTGGATCTCCTGCACCAGATAGCCGGCGCAGACCGAATCATCCAGGGCGAAGACATCGCGCTCGCCGGAGCAGACGAGGTGAAGATTGATCTCCTGCTCGCTGGCCAGTTCCAGGGCTTTCGCCGCGACTGCCGAGGCGTTATAGAGGCAGCCGGCCAGGCGGATTGAACTGGCCGGGCAGGCGTGAAAGGCGCGTGTACCGTTGGTTGTGGTCATGATTAGCTCGCGCCCGCGCAGCTCGGCGGTGGAAAACTGGACCGGCGAGTTGCCGTAATCAAAACCTGGCAGCGGCTTGACGTTGCGCTCCCCGCAGAGCAGGCGCTCCGGGTGCAATTCGCGCGCCCTTCGCGCCTGTTCGATGCTCCCGGCGGCAAAGATGCGCCGCGCGCCTCCATCCAGCATAACGGTCATGCTGGTCGTCGCGCGAATCAGGTCAATCACAATATAGACATCCCGCGCGCTGGCGGGAATCGGCAAAATAGTCGCAGGAAGAAAAAAAACGTTCAGTTCCAAAGGTCATGCTCCATCTGTGGTTTCCAGCGAGCCTGGCGCTCACTCTCCTATAGTGTATCACGGTCCAGCCTGCCAGTGCAGCAAGGAAACGTCGCCGAGACAGGGCGTTCCCATTCTCACTTGCTTCCCCACCCTAAAAGATGTAAAAGATGTTTTTCGGACGAAGGGGCTTTACCCCTTCACCCAAAAAACATCTTCAAAAATGGGGGAGGTGCTTCGTTCAGACAAAAGCCGTCTTATATTGAAGCGTTTATTGGAATGAGAAAGCCCTGGTCGCCGAGATCTGTGGCAGGTGCGCCAGCCACAGCCCGTCTTTCTGCGTGAATGGGAAATGCTCGTCAGACTTCGGTGAAGAAGCGGCGCAGTTCCTCGGCCACCAGTTCCGGCTTGCCATCAGGATTCCTCTGTTTATCATAATTCCAGGCAGCGGCATGTCCCAGTTCTCGGAAGTTCACGCGTCTGGTATGGGGCAAAACGCTTTCCAGGACATCAAGATCACTTTTCAAGTACGCCGGACTCTTGCCGCCGCCGAGCAAAAGCACCTCTATCTGAAGCGCGCTCCAGCGCCTGTGGGCGGCGTGCGTTTCGGCAACAATCCGAAAGTCATAGGGGAGAGCTGCTATACATTCTTTCAGCGTAAGCTCGTCCCCCGCTGACTGCTGACCATCGCTCGCCAGCATTCTCTTCGAGAGGAGGATGAGCAGCCAGTTTGGCATGTAGTTGAGGATGGGCGTGATCTGCACCGCCTTTCCCGCTGCGGCGAAGGCTGCCGCCATGTTTCCCTCGGCCATGGCCCTGTCGAAGCGCGCCAGATCGGCGGACGGCAGGGGATGTTTCTCGAACAACGGCGGCTCGAAGATAGCGAGCTTGCGGATAGCAGGTGAATTGATGGCGGCGGTCAGCGTGATTATGGCCCCGGAACTCAGCCCGAAGACGTAGGACGTGCCCGTTTTCGCCAGCAGCGCTTCCAGATCCTCTACGTCCCGCTGAATGACGTAATCCTGGTGGTAGGGAAGAGGGCTGAGGCCACGGCCCCTGCGATCAGGGACGTAGACCGTAAAGGTTCCGGCGAGCGTCTCGGCGAGTGTACTGAAGTTGTGAGCCGATCCCATGGCTCCCTGG
>DASZXF010001097.1:0-12398 GCA_035546055.1 Ktedonobacteraceae bacterium | reverse complement strand
GACAGTCGAGGCCAGCGATATGCTGGCCGTCTGAAGTTCACCAGTTGCTCATGCACCTGACAGGAAAGAAGGGATCGAGATGGCGAACCCTTCTTTCCTGTCAGGTGCGTGAGCAGCCGGTGAGCTTCAGACGGCCAGCATATCGCTGGCCTCGACTGTCAGACGACCGACCTGGGCGAGTCCCTGGCCGAGGGGGGAGATATGGAAAAACTCTTGCAGGGTATGGGCGTTTTCGCCATGGGTGACGCCGATGCAGACGGCGGGAATGTTCAGGCTGATGGGAATGTTGGCGTCGGTGCTGGATGAACCATAGTGGACTTCGAGACCCAGCCATTGCAGCGTTCTGGCGGCGAGCTGCACCAGCGGATCGTGGATGCTGCGTTCGCCAGCCGGGCGCTCGCCCAGCACGGTGATGGTGGTGGTCAGACCGGCTCCGGCGCTCTGCTCGATGCGCGTGCGGGCTTCTTCGGCCAGTTGCTTCAGACACTCGACATCGGTCGAACGCATATCGAGCAGGGCGCTGGCCTCGGCGGCGATGGTGTTGATGCTGGTTCCGCCCTCGATGACACCGACGTTAAAGGTTGTTTTGGGCTTCTGGGGTACCTGCATATCGGCCAGGGAGGCGATAATGCGGCCCAGACCGTGAATCGCGCTGGGCGTGCCAAACGAGCCGTAGGAGTGGCCGCCGGGTCCGCTGACCGTGACGCGCCAGCGCTGCGAGCCAACCGCGCCATGCGTGATATATCCCAACCCACCGTCGATGACCAGCACCGCGCCCAGGCGGGAGCGATAGCGCTCAACCGCCGTGCGCGCCCCCAGCAGATTGCCCAGTCCCTCTTCGCCCACGTTGGCCACGGCAATCACATCAGTGGCCGTCTCCAGGTGGAGTTCATCCAGCAGATCAAAGGTATGCAGCATCGAGGCCACGCTCACGCTGTTATCGCTGATACCAGGACCATGCAGGGTATCGCCCTCGCGCCTGATCTCAAGCGGCGTCGAGGCAGGAAAAACCGTGTCGGTATGCGCCAGGAGCAGCAGCACCGGCGCGTGTGGATCTTTGCCCGCGCGCCGGACGTAGACATTGCCCACCGCGTCGATCTCTGGAGTATAGCCACGCTCCTGCCAGAGGGTCGCGACAAAGCGGGCGCGCTCAAACTCCTGGCCGGTCGGCGCCGGCACCTCGCAAATGCGCCAGGCCAGACTGGCAATAGCTTCAACATGGGCCTGGGCCGCTGTGCGCAGGCGTTCTAAGTCGAGAGAAGTGGATGACATCGCGTTCTATTCCTCCAGCAGAGCTTTCCCATAAACCAGCGGGTCAACATTGCCACCGCTGACAACACAACACACACGTTTGTTGGCGAAACGCTCAGGGTGAGCCAGCACCGCGCCCAGGGCCAGCGCCCCGGTCGGCTCGACCTTCAGGTTCACCGCGAAGTATGCTCGCAGAGCTTCCAGAGTCACGGCATCGGGCACTTCCAGAATATCAGCCACGCCCTGGCGCAGAATCTCCCAGTTGAGATTTCCCAGGCTGATGGTTCTGGCGCCATCGGCCACGGTGGCGGGTTCCTGCTCATTGCGCACAAGCTGACCGGCGCGCAAGGAACGCACAGCATCGTTGCCCGGCTGCGGCTCCGCGCCGATGATCTCCGTGCGCACGTTGAGATGATCGCGCGCGACGACCTGGCCCGCTGAAAGACCGCCGCCACCCACGGGGACCACCAGGACATCAAACGTGCCCGCGCTGAAAATTTCTTTGCCCAGGGTCGAATTGCCCACCACCACGCGGTAATCGTCGTAAGCGTGGGCCTCAAAAGCGCCCTCCTGCTCGCGCAACAACTGGCGCACCCGCTCGGCCCGGCTGATCTGCGTCGTGTCGATCAGATCCGCCACGCCTCCATATCCCTGCACCGCCGCGATCTTGACCCGCGCCGAGGTGGCGGGCATGACAATCGTGCTGCTTTTGCCAAGCAACTGGCTGGCATAGGCCACGGCCTGACCAAAATTCCCGGACGAGGACGCGACAATCCGCTGCTGTGGCACACTGGCCAGCAGGTTATAGGCGGCGCGAAATTTGAAGCTGCCGGTGTACTGGAAGGTCTCGCTGGCAATGGTCAGTTCGCAGCCCAGCCGGGCGGAAAGCGCGGGGGCCGCTAAGAAGAAGGTTGGACGAATAGAACGTGGAAGAGTCTCCCAGACCTTATCGACATAAGACCCGGTAAGCTCTGGCGCGCTGATATATCTGGGCATGGTGAAAACTCCCAATCGTGATGTGCTACTGGTATTGTATCATGCCCTCCTCGACTCTGCTCGACTGGCTTTCTCCCCCCTTGACAGGCAGAGATTTTTCAGGTATGGTTAGTTACATGAGTAACTAACCAGCTAAGTGGTGAAGCAATGGAGTTTTTGATCGATGATAGTCGCCCTATTTTCGTACAGATTGCCGGGCGCCTGGAAGATGACATTATCAACGAAATATTGCTTGAGGAGACGCCGGCGCCGTCAACGAATCAACTGGCGTCTTTTTACCAGATCAATCCAGCCACGGCGGCCAAAGGGGTGAATATGCTGGTGGATCAGGGCATTTTGTATAAAAAACGGGGCGTGGGCATGTTTGTGGCCAGCGGGGCGCGGGCAAAGCTGCTGGAGAAGCGCCGGGAGCAGTTTTTTCAGCAATATGTGGTGACGATGATCCAGGAGGCCCGCAAGCTGGGCATTCCTATCGAGGATGTACTTGCAATGATTGAGAAGGGTGAGAAGGTATCATGAGCCTGGTTGTTGAGGTTGAATGCCTGACCAAAATATACGGCCAGACGACGGTGCTCGACGAGATCAGTTTTTCTCTTGAAGCTGACAAGATCTATGGCTTGCTGGGAAGAAATGGGGCCGGGAAGACGACGCTGATGCACATTCTGACCGCGCAGGCCTTTGCCAGCAGGGGCACGGTCAGGGTCTTTGGCGAGGCGCCTTACGAAAATCGGCGGGTGCTCAGCCAGCTCTGTTTTATCAAAGAGAGCCAGCGCTATCCTGAGACGTACCGCGTGAATGATGTGATGGTGATGGCCGCCTGTGTTTTTCCACACTGGGACCAGGCTTACGCCAGTGAACTGCTGAGGGATTTCCAGATTCCGCTGAAACGGCGCGTCAAGGCGCTTTCCAGGGGCGTGCTTTCCGCTGTGGGCGTGACGGTGGGACTGGCCAGCCGCGCGCCTTTGACCATTTTCGATGAGCCGTATCTGGGGCTGGACGCGGTGAACCGGGGCATCTTCTACGATCACCTGATCGCGGACTACCTGGAGCACCCGCGCACGATGATACTCTCTACCCACCTGATTGACGAGGTGAGCCGCCTGCTGGAGCATGTGCTGGTTATCGACCAGGGGCGACTGATCCTGAATGAAGAGGCGGAGGCGCTGCGCGAGCGGGCCTGCACGCTGCTGGGCAGCGCGGAGAAGGTCGCGGCGTTCACCAGTGGCAAAACGCTGCTGGGCCGGGAACAGATCGGCTCGCTGGTTGCGGCGACCCTCCTGGGTCCGCTGACAGGGGAGGAGCGTTTGCAGGCCGAACGCCTGGGACTGGAATTTACATCGGTTTCTTTGCAACAATTGATTGTTCATCTGACCAAGGGCAAGGCCGCCAGGGCGCTGGAGGTGGCGCGATGAAGCCTGTTGTAAGTGTATTCAAACTGCATACCAGAAATACCTTGATGTGGCTGCTGATGCCCTGGGTGGTTTTGCTGATCAGCCTGTTGATTAATCTGCTGATCGGTCTGCTGATGGAGGGAAAACCGCCCATCTATACCGGCGGACTGAGTTCCATCTATGCCTTTGTATTCATCATAGGTCTGTTGACGATCAAAGATACCTTTCCCTTCGCCCTGGGTTTTGGCATACGCCGACTCGACTATGTGCTGGGCACGTTGCTGATGCTCATCGTCATCAGCCTGGTGAGCGCTTTTTTGCTCTGCGTGCTCTCTCTGATCGAGAGCGGTGTAACCGCCTACTGGGGCGTCAATGTGCATTTTTTCCACCTGCCCTATCTGAGCGCGGGTTCGTGGCCTGAGCAATTCTGGGTCTACTTTGCTCCGTTTGTGCATCTCTACCTGCTGGGCTTTGCTATTGGCAGTATCTATCGGCGCTTTGGCAGTACCGGCATGTGGATTTTCGGCTGCCTGGCTCTCCTGTTGATCGGCAGCGTCTCGTTTCTCGGCACGTATCTGCGCTGGTGGAGCGCGCTGCTGAGCTGGCTGAGCCAGTTTACCGCCTTTGAACTGGCGATCTGGGCGTTTGTCCTGGCGGGCGTCTACGCGCTCGTGGCGTATGCACTTCTACGTAAATCAACTGTCTAAACCTGTTTTTTCTGAAAGAGAGAAGGATATATGGGATTACGTGTTGAACACCTTGCGAAAAGTTTTGGAACATTTCAGGCCGTCAAAGACCTGTCGATGGAGGTCAAGGAGGGATCGATCTTCGGCTTCCTGGGGGCCAATGGCGCGGGCAAGACGACGACGATGCGCATGATTCTCGATATTCTGCGCCCTGATAGCGGTCAGATCACCTGGAACGGCGAAGCAACGAGCAAGCTGGCCCGCCACCACTGGGGCTATCTGCCAGAGGAACGCGGTCTGTACCCCAAAATGGAGATTGAGGAGCAACTGCTGTTCCTGGCCTGCCTGAACGGCGCGCAGAAGCAGGAGGCCCGGCGGCGCATCGATGAATGGTTTGAACGCTTGCAGATGCAGATGTACCGCAAAAAGAAGGTGGAGGAGCTTTCCAAGGGCAATCAGCAGAAAATTCAATTTCTGGCTACCATCCTGCATGATCCCATCATTTTGATTATGGATGAGCCGTTCAGTGGCCTCGATCCGGTGAACGCGAGCGTGCTGAAAGAGGCTTTCCTGGAACTGCACCAGCGCGGCAAGACGATCATCTTTTCGACCCACCAGCTTGAACAGGTGGAGGAGATGTGCGAAGACGTGATGATTATCAATCACGGCCAGTGCGTGGTACAGGGCAGTGTGCGCGAGGTGAAACGCCAGCACGGCAAAAATCTGGTTCGCCTGAAGCTGGACAACGATCCGCAGGCGCCCTGGCTGGATGAGATGGCCGGGGTGCAGGTGCTGCACCGGCGCCAGGATTACATTGAACTGCACTATCAGACTGACTTGCAGCCCAATCTGATCGTTGAGGAGGCTTTGCGACACGGCGGCCTGATCAGCCGCTTCGAGGTGACTGATCCCTCCCTGACCGATATCTTTATTGAAAAAGTAGGGACAGGCGCACAGCCTGATGTTCCAATGAGCCATCAGGCGTAAGAAGAGAAGGAGACGATTATGGCACGTTCAACCCTTAGCCCGGACCCGGTGAAGCAGGAGACCGCTGTGCCAGCGGCGAACGGGGACCATGCCGGGCGCGCGAATACGCTGCGCAATATTGGCCTGATTAGCAGGCGTGAATATAAAAATCAGGTGACCAGGCGCAGTTTCCTGGTTACGACGATCATTTATACGCTGGGCATTATTGTGGCGGCCTTTGTGCCGCTCATTATTCAGGCGGTCGCAGCTCATGGCAGTTCGCAGGCCCATCTGACGGTGATTAACCAGGCTGGCAGCGTAGCGAATATGGACGAGAGCGGGCTGCTACGCTATATGGCGACCGCCCTCAATGGTCAGGCCACGGGGGACAGCGCTCATTTCGTGCTGACCACGGCCCCGGCGGCGGATCTGGCGAGTACGCAGGAGGCGGTGAAAAATGGCCAGGTGAACGGTCTGCTGGTGCTGGCCCGCACGACTGACCAGGATATACGTTATGTCTACTACACGGCGCAGGCTGATCCCACGGATAGCGATATGGTGCAGGTGCAGCGCATGGCCGGTCAGCTCAGCGTGCTTGATCGGGCCGAACGCCAGCACCTGACCTCCGCTCAGATTAACGGCCTGTTCGCGCAACCCCAGTTCACGCTGACCAGTCTCCACCAGGACCAGAGTGGACGCTCCACCGCTGACTGGGTGACGGGTCTGATTCTGGCTTACCTGGGCGTGGTGCTGATGTTTATGACCAACATGGTTTACGGGGCCGGGGTCGCGCAGGGTGTGGCCGAGGAAAAGGGCAACCGCATCATGGAATTGCTGATGCTGGCCGCCACGCCGTTTCAGTTGATGACTGGCAAAATCGTCGGCATCGGCGCCGCCGGGCTCACGCAGATGAGCATCCTGGTGGTTGTGGGATTAATCATGCTGGCCCTGCAAGGTCCCCTGCACACGCTTTTGCTGGGCACAAGCGGCGGCGGCCTCGCGCTCAACATCACCGGAGCCTCCGTGACCATGCTCCTGCTGGTTCTGCTCTACTTCATCCTGGCCTTCGCGCTCTACTCGTCGCTGTACGCGGCAGCCGGCGCGCTGGTTCAACGCCAGGACGAGGCCCAGCAGTCCAGTACGCCCGTGACGATGCTCTTTGTCATCGGCTATATTGTCTGTCTGTCCATTGTCTCTATCCCATCCGTTCCCGATGCCCTGTGGTTTAAAATCATGTCCTATATACCTTTCTGGACGCCCACTACCATGCTGGTGCGCGTCGCCGTGGGCACGGTGCAATGGTGGGAAATTCCCCTGACGATTGTCCTCATGTGCCTGGCCCTTCTCGGCTGCGCCTGGGTGTCGAGCCGCATCTACCGCTACGGCGTCCTGAGCTACGGTCAGCGCTTCCGCATGAAGCAACTCCTGAAAGTCGTGCTGGGCTGATGAGGCGTTTTTTGCCTGCGTATGCTCCTTGAAGACGAGGAGAGCAAAAGGGGCACGCCAGCAAGCAGGCAAGGAAACACCCCGGACCGATATGCCTGGTCCGGGGTATTTCCTTGCCTGCTTCTTCTTTCCTGGTATCAGGTCACGCCAGCAAGGTGTCCATGCTGGCGGGGATTAGGCTTTGCGGTGCCTCTCTTCAGCGGCTTCGACAAGTTTCTGAGGGATGGGCAGAACTTCTTCGCGGTGATAGGAGCCGGCGGCATCGGTGTTGATGCCGGGCCAGCGCCGGCCATAGTGGTAGTGCCCGGTCTGGGCGGGAGAGAGAGGCCGTTTGGCGAATTTGGGGACGCCGGAAAAGCTCTGGGGGATGCCAGGCTCCGGTACGTCGTTGTACAGGTCGTCGGGAACGTTGGTCATACCCTGTTCCTGGAGTTCCGCCTTGTTGAAGCGAACAAAGAGGCTGCCTCCGCTTTTATTGATCGCGCTGTGGGGAATATAGTAGGCGCGACTGAACAGGCCGCCGCTTTCGACCAGGACGTAACGCTCGAAACGCGCCCTGATTTTGCCAAGGCGGTTTCCTTCGGTGTCAATGACTTCTTCCCCGAGTTGGAAAATATCCGGGGATGTATGCTCTTCAGTAGGCATGCGCCTGCGCTCCTTATAATGTGATTGAGGGATAAGAACCCACCAGCCAGATAGGATGGCCTGCCAGCAGACCATTTCTTCTTTGTATTATAACGTACGGGAGCCGCTAATGTCCCGTGGATTCATCGTTTCCATCCAGACCGGACGGAAGATGGGGATCGCGTCCACTGGCCAGCCGCTCTTTGGCCTGGGCAAGCAGAGAACCGACGCCGTTGGCAGGGGAGACGCGGGTCTGTCCCGCCGGGGCCGGGTGCGCGCGCTCCAGGGGCAATTGCTGATGGTGGTAGAGACGATTGGAGAGCAGGGCATGGTTGGCGGTCATGGCGACCTGCATGGATTCCATGACGCGCTCCAGATGCTCGATGCCGCTGAGCACTTCCTGAACGGTGGTGCCGTCGTTGACGACGCTGTCGTTGTAGGCCGGGTGACTGGCGCTCTGCAAACGAGCGAGTTCGTCGCGCAGACCGTGGAGACGCGCGGAGAGGTACTGCTCCAGATTTTTGACGGACTGCTGAAGGGAGTCGCTGAGGGAGACCAGGCGCTCGTCCAGGGCTTTGCCCATGACGGCGACGAGATCCTCCCAGGAGAGCTCTGTCTGCACTTCGATGGTCTCAAGCCGGGGCTGAAGGTCGGTGACGCCGCTCTCGGGCTGACGGTTGACGAGATGCTGGCCGAGAATCTGTTCGATGCCAAGCAGTTGCGCGGCCAGCATACGGTCGACCATGGCTTCGATCTGGCGCGTCCGCTGCTCGGCTTCCTGGCTGAACAGGTGCGCGATCCGCGTCTGCTGCTCACCTAATCTTTCGTCGAGGCCAGGGCTGGAGGGCTCTGACGGCGCGCTGGCCGCTGACTGCTCAAGCAGGGCCACAATCTGCTGCTGAAAGGTGAGAAATCGGTCATCTATGTTCTGCCGAAAATGGTCCAGACGCCGATCAAGCGCCTGTTCCATTTCCTGGCGGTGGACGGCGAAACGCTGTTCGAGGATTGAGTTGAACGCCTGTAATTCATCTTCGGTAAACGACATGAGACCCCACTCCTTGCTCTGACGTTACATTACGCAATGCGCAGCCAGTATAAGCCGGAGTGGCATGGATGTCAATGTACTTTGCCTCTACTGCCCATTCAGGCTATTTCTCTCCACCAATGCCGAATATTCAGCTTCCTTTTTCCTCTGGCGCGGCGCTCTCTCCTTCTGAAAAGGTCATGGTGCTGACGGCGGTGTGGGCGAGCAGACGCTGAGCGTTGTGCCACATGAGTCTGGCGCGGGCCTGCTCGGAGAAGTAATCGAGCTTCTCAAAGTCGGCCAGCCAGCGCTCAGGGGTGATAAAGGGATAGTCGGAACCGAAGAGGAAGCGATCCTGCATGCGGGTGGCGGCGCTGCGCAACAGGACTTCGGGAATGCGTTTGGGCACCCAACCTGAGAGGTCGTTGTAGATGTTGGTTTTGTGTTGCATGGCGGCCAGCATCTCTTCATGCCAGGGCCAGGAGGGATGCGCGCCGATGATGGTCAGGCCGGGAAAGTCGGCGGCGAGGGAGTCGAGATAGATGGGGCGGGTGTAGTCCAGTTTGATGCCCATGCCTCCGGGGGTACCGGCGCCCAGGCCGTTGGTGCCAGTGTGGAAAAGGGCGGGGATGCCCAGTTCCTGAATCTTCTCCATCAACGGATAAAAGCTGGGGTCGTTGGGATAGAAGGCCTGGACGCCTGGATGGAATTTAGCGCCGCCGAGGCCCAGATCTTTGACGGCGCGCTCGATCTCTTTGATGGCGGCTTTGCCTTTGTGAGGATCGACGCTGGCGAAGCCGACGAATTGCCGGGGATAACGCTCGACGATAGCGGCGATATAATCGTTGCCCAGCGGAGGGAGTCCGGTGGCGGTTTCGGCATCCCAGGCGAGCAGGACGCCGATCATGTCCAGGCGAGCGTAATCGGCGGCGATTTGCTCGATATCTTTGAGCTTGACTTCGGTGCGAAAATAGCGCTCGGCGGCGCTGGCGTATGGACCGAGCGTGACTTGCATGAATTCGGTGGTGGGCAGGTGAACATGAAAATCAATGGCCCGTGGCATAGCTTGTTCCTCCACGTCAATGTGAATGTAGGCGATCCAGGAATGTCTCTGGCTCTTTCAGTGTATCATATATTTCCGCATCCTCATTTTTCCTCGAAGCGCGCGAACTCTTTTCGCTATAATAAGACAGGGGAAGAACCAGACTGCAAGAGCAGTCACGAAAAAGGAGGATTTCATGGGTGCGACCATTTATTACGATTCTGATGCCGATCTGACGCTGCTGCAGGATAAACGCCTGGCTTTTATCGGCTATGGGAATCAGGGCGCGGCGCAGGCGCTCAATCTGCGCGAGAGCGGGGTGCGCGAGATTCGCGTTGGCAACCGGGAGGATGCGTATAAACAGGCGGCTCTGCAGGCTGGCTTCGCGGTGATGGGACCGGCCGAGGCGGCGGCCTGGGGAGAGGTGGTCTTTTTGCTGATTCCAGATGAGGAACAGCCTGCTGTGTTTCGCGAGCAGATCGGACCTTTCTTGCGGACAGGCTCAACGCTGGTGGTGGCCTCTGGCTATAACCTGGCCTTCGATTTGCTGGATGTACCGGCTGGGGTGGATGTGGTGATGGTCGCGCCGCGTATGATCGGGGCCGGGGTGCGGGATCGCTTTGTGCGCAAGGAAGCATACCCGTGCTTTGTTTCGGTGGAGCGCGATGTCAGCGGGCAGGCGCTGGCCCTGGCCCTGGCGATTGCGCGCGGCATCGGGGCCACGCGCGGCGGGGCGATTGCCTCTTCGGCCCGCGAGGAGGCGGCGCTGGATCTGTTCAGCGAGCAGGCGATCTGGCCGAAGATTATGCGCACGCTGGAGACGGCTTATGAGGTGTTGCACGCGGCTGGTTTTAGCGATGAGGCTATTTTATACGAGATGTACCTGTCAAAAGAGCCGGCGGAGGTGTTCGAGCGTTTCGCCGAACAGGGCATCTTTGGACAGTTGAAGCTGCATTCGCGCACCAGCCAGTACGGTCAACTGCGGGCTCTGCTGTCCGATAATGGCGGAACGCTGCATGGCCATTTCGCGCGCGTGCTCCACGATGATATTCTCTCTGGCAAGTTTGCCCGCGAATGGTCCGGGGTGCAGGCAGGCGGTCCCGAACAGTTGGAGGAACTCCGCGCGCAGGCGCTGCAAAGTCCGCTGGCCCGCGCCGAGGACCAACTTCTCCCCCACCAGGAGAAGTGAACGTATCAGCCATCCTTGATGTTCGTCTCATCAGTTCATCCTGCCCCTGTCCGGCTGGCACCAGCGCATCAGTCATCCCGCAGGTTGCCAGCCAGGCAAGGGCGCGTTTCGCTATCAGTCTTTCGCGGAGACTGGAACACCACCCGGACGTTCCCAACGGGATCAGCCTCATCATGTTTCGCGGAGACGGGCACCCTACCAGGACGTTGCCAACGATATCAAACATGCGAGAAGACTGATGGCATGGATGGGTATGCGTTTTGCCCTGGTGGGACGGAAGCAGGGGTGCATATGTTACTCTTCTAGACAATCAGTAGGCACCTGCATGACAGGTAGACAGCAGTCCTTTGACCACATGTTCCCATTTTTTCCGATCATGGACAGGCGAAAAAGAATACGCCTGGAAAGATGGCTTTTTGTGGAAGGATGGACTTTATGGCTGTTACTCTCTCTGTTTTCGGCGAACGAGGTGGACGCGAGGCGACGCTGATGGGACATACCCGGGCCATTGAGAACGCGATCAGGGTGATGCATACCCATCTGCATGAACGGCTGACGCTGGCGGACCTGGCGTCTGCCGCCTATCTGAGCCCGTACCATTTTAATCGTGTGTTCCACCAGGTGGTCGGCATTCCTCCCGGTGAATACCTCTCCGGGCTGCGCCTGCAAACGGCCCGGCGCCTGCTTCTGACGACTTCGCTGAGTGTGACTGATATTTGTTTCGAGGTTGGCTATACCAGCCCTGGCTCCTTTACGACGCGCTTTACTCAACTGGTCGGCCTTCCTCCGCGTCTGCTGCGCCGGCGGGCTCATGAATTTTCGCTCT
Source organism: Ktedonobacteraceae bacterium (assembly GCA_035546055.1). Lineage (GTDB taxonomy): Bacteria > Chloroflexota > Ktedonobacteria > Ktedonobacterales > Ktedonobacteraceae > Paraktedonobacter. Next base: position 957 of record DASZXF010001097.1, on the reverse strand, counting down.
CCCCGCTGGAGCACGCGGCGCAGTTCGCGCTCACTCCCTCTTTGACGCCACAGAACCAGGACAGACCGGCTGCCTGCGGATATGTCAGCGCTCCGCCTGGCTTTCAGGGCATGATCTGCGTAGGCGTCTTTGCCAGGCCCATTCCCCAGGGAGCGCCGGTGACATGCGCGCGGCTGAATGCCTCTGGCTTCTACTCGCTCGCGGGTCTGCCTGACGGCGTGTATTATCCCCTGGCCGCCGCCTTCCCCATCGCGGCTGATCTCCAGTCCTATTTTCTTCCCGGCGACAATTTACTGGTGGGTACCGGCGCAGGCCCGCTGATGGTGCGCCGGGGACGCCTGGCGGGCAATCCCGATATCGTTTTGCGCGCCCCGCGTCTCACCGATCCCCCGCTGGTGATGGCCCTGCCGCTTTGATACCCTGCCAGAAGTACGCCAGCGCCCTGCCCCTGGCGTGCTTCCCGTTCCTGCCCCCTCACTCTACCAGATGCCTCTCCGATACAATGGCATGATTGACAACGGTTCGCATACCGTCCTATAATATCACTGCATATTAAATTGTACACAATTTAATAGCATCCTTCTGAACATGTACTCGCGAGCAGATAAGCGAGGCGAGTTTCTTGAAAAGAGAGGTGAGCTATGAGCAAGAATCAACCAGCGCAGGCAGTACAGATCGGGGATGTTGCTCCTGATTTTACGCTGCCGACGCAGAAAAAAGGGGAGCCGTTCCATCTGCATGACCTGCTGGGTCAGGCGGCCATTGTGCTGTATTTCTATCCCAAAGATGATACGAAGGGTTGTACCACGGAGGCCTGTTCGTTTCGCGATAGTTATGAGGTGTTCAAGGCGGCGGGGGCAGAGGTGATCGGGGTGAGTTCGGATTCGGAGGAGGCGCATGAGCGCTTTGCCTCGAAATATCAGTTGCCGTTTCTTCTCCTGAGTGATAGAAAAGGCG
>DASZXF010001096.1:0-9684 GCA_035546055.1 Ktedonobacteraceae bacterium | reverse complement strand
CAAAAGAACCAGGGCGAGTCGCGCAGCGGCGAGCAGTCAACCACAAAAACTCATCCTTTCTCTTGGAGTGGGAAGGGGAAACACGCCTCGCGGCGTTGGAAACATTGGAGATGGCTGATAGGATGGTCCATAGAGAAGCACGTGACAGGCAGATCAGACGCGTCTGGTCTGCCTGTTACGCTCATCCCCTTTTTTGTGCTGCCCCACCTGAGAAATTATGGATGATCACCAGTCTTTGCGTGAACAAAATAACTGCCCGCGATGAAGAAGGTGTGCTATACTATCGGGTAGATAAGATGGATAGGCTAGCCTGTTTGACAAGTGGTAATTTTTATTGATAATTATCATGATGTTTCAAATTGTGTTATATCGTTTCTTATTGATGAATGGAAATCGATTGTTCTGTCACACGGCTGCTGGCCGAGGACCAGCGCAATTGTCATATACCATACCCTAAAAGGAGGGAACCCTGTCTATGGCCTCTGGTAGTAGCTATAAGAGCCAGCAGCCCACCGAGGCGCCAGCGAAGAATCGGGCTACCAGCGCGGTTCCGCCGCGTGCGACCCGCCTTCTTAATCCTGCCTCGGCCAGTTCAGCCGGGCCTGAGACGGAGCCGGCACGCCAGCGCTCGCGGCGCCCTTCTCCCGCCGTGAGCGAAGTCAATACGCAACTGGAGGAGACGCCGCGCTCGCGGCGGACCGCTCCGCAAGCGGCTGCGCCACGTCAAGATCCTGACCTCAATCAATTGCTTGCCCCTCCTCAAAAGGTTGAGCCGCGTCCGCTGGAGCGCCATCGTCCCTGGCTGCCGCGCCTGGTGCTGACGGTGGTTTGTGTGGTGATCGGGGCGCTGGTGCTGACCATCGCGGGAATCTATGTGCGCCAGCCACAGGGTTCGCCCATCCCTTATACGGGGCAGAGCTTTCCTATTCAGCTTGGCGGCTCGTACCAGGCTTTTAATACCTGGAATAACAGCACTGGCCCCATTCCCACTGAGACGCCGCTGCCGAAAAATCCCGGTCCGTATTCGGTGCTGGGTAAGCCGACGATTTCAGTCAAACTGATCAATACGGTGCTGGCTTCCTATCACTCGCCGACCGCCGGCATGGGGCAGTCGCTCTATGATCTGGGGGTGAAGTATGGCATTGATCCGGTCTATGCGCTGGCGTTCTTTATGCATGAGAGTCTGTTCGGGACGACCGGGGAGGCGCGGGTGACGCTTTCGCTGGGCAATGAGCGTTGTATCCCGGATCGTCCGTGTATCGACCAGGATCGCGGCGGCTATGCCAAGATGAATAGCTGGGAGGACGGGTTTGAACACTGGTATAAGCTGATTCGCAACCTGTACGTGGCCCAATGGGGGCGCGTGACGATCGATCAGATCATTCCCAAGTACGCGCCCAATAGCGACGGCAATAATGAAAAGGCGTATATCGCGACTCTCAAGCACGAGGTTGATGTCTGGCGCGCTGGCGGGATCAGACCTTGAGTAGACCCTGCTCCAGCGCTTTGCTCAAGGCCTCGGTTCTACCGGAGACGTGCAGCTTGGCGTAGATGTTGGCGAGGTGGAAGTTGACGGTGCGCTCGCTGACGAAGAGACGCGCCGCGATCTCTTTGTTGCGCAGACCGCGCGCGAGCAGTTGCAGCACTTCCCGTTCGCGCGCGGTCAGGCTCTCAACCCCGATACTGGCGGAACGCTCGGCGGCGGAGTTGCGACTGAGCAGGCGCGCGGCCAGTTGCGGCTGAACGAGGACATCTCCCCGGGCTACGCCTCTGACGGCGCTGGCCAGTTCGTCGGGCGCGATATCCTTTAAGACATAGCCCCCTGCTCCGGCGCGCAGGGCTTCGTAGAGCAGGGTTTCGTCTTCCTGGCCGGCCAGCAACAACACGTGAATGTCGCTGTTCAACTGGCGCACCTGGCGCAGCGTCTCCAGGCTTTGATTGTCGGGCAATTGCGCGTCCAGCAGGACGATCTGTGGTAGCAACTCTGCCGTTTCGCTGGCTGCCTGGACGCTATCGCTGGCCTCGCCTACCACTTCCAGATCGGCGTAGCTTTCCAGCAAACGGCGCAGACCCGCCCGCGAGACGGTCTGACCATCGACGATTAGGACGCGCACCTTTGCCGCCGCTGCGGGAGTCGCCTGATGGTCTGTGTGAACTGACGCGCCCTGTGGATGGTGATGAGAATGGCCTTCTCCATGTTCAAACGGACGCCGCAGGGGAATACGCACCTGTACCTGCACGCCCTGCTCGATGCCGCCGCTGATGACCAGCGAGCCGCCCAGGTTTTCGACCATGCCGCGCAGCTTGCGTATGGTCTGGTCCGCCAGGCGTTGCGCGTAACTATTTTCGTTGTGGGATGCGCTCAGGAAGGGAGGCAGGTCCGCGCCTGCGGCGGCTTCTCCGCTGGTATCACTCAGAAAGGACTCTGTGGCGCAGGGCACGCCGTCGTCTTCAATCGTCATGGCCACTTCACTGCGCATATACTCCATGCGAAAACGCAGCCTGCGCGCGCCTTCGTGCAGCGCGGTCTGGGCCAGCGCTTCCTGGGCGATGCGATAGAGGAGGCGAGAGAGATAATCGGACAGTGGACGTTCCCAGCCAGAGAAGGCCACCCGACTCGATAGCGCGAGCTTTTCGGCGGTTGTATCGACCAGCTGGGAAAGCGCTTCGCCCAGGGGCAGACCCGGTAATTCCTCCAAAATAAGCCCCTCGCCATTCTCCTGTACCTCGTAAAGTACCTCGCTGGCCATATGCTCCAGTTCGTGCAAGCTCTGGCGCAAAAGGTGTCCATCAACGGTAATCTCGTTGTTCGCAGCCCCGTCCTCGCTCGTCCGCTCCTGTTCATCGTCGCCGTCTTCTTCTATTTGCACCAGGGTCTGCAGGCCGCGAATGCGCATCACCAGGGCATGTAGCTTGCGCGCTACCTCTTCCTGGTGAGCCTCGCTGCGCTCTGGCGAACTGGCGATATCATGTATTTGCATAAATGTTTCCTCAATTGCGCAACAACCAATCTGCCGTTTCTGACCTCAGTATATCATCTTGAGCACAACGTGGCAAAAAATCTTGAGCGTACTTCTATCAAGTTTCAAGAGAAGAAGGATGAAGGAAACACCGTCCTGGCATGCGATTCATTGCATGTCAGAACGGTGTTTCCTTCATTCCGCTTCTCTCGAAAGGTGCTTGCGCCTCTCAAGCAAGCACTATCTGTTCGCTCTGGTGTTGAACATTCGGGAATGGCTCAGGCTGCCTGCATCTATCCCAGGTAGCTCAGGGTAGCGCGGGTGAGAACTTCTACGCCGATGGGCAGGGCGTCTTCGTCGATGTTGAAGTGCGGGTGATGGTGCTGATAGTGGGTGCCTTTGGCCTCGTTGCGGCTGCCGACCACGAAGTAACAGCCGGGCACGGCCTGGAGAAATTCGGCCATGTCGTCGCTGCCGGTGGACATCACGCTCTCATCTTCGTCAACCCGGTCTTCGCCTACCGCCGCCACGGCGGCTGCGTACACAACGGCGGTGATGGCGGGATCGTTGTAGCAGGGCGGGCAGCCGCCGATCTGCCAGGCAATCTCACAGGAACCGCCCAGGGTGCTGGCGATGCCGCTGGCGACTTCGCCGATGCGCCGCATGAGGTGCGTGCGGTGTGTGCTGGAAAACGAGCGCACGGTGCCGCGCATGGTGGCGGTTTCGGGAATGATGTTGAAGGCTGTCCCGGCCTTAATCTCGCCGATGGTGACGATTGAGGGATGGAAAGGCGAGGTTTCACGGCTGATCAGGGTTTGCAGGGCGGTGATGATGTGCGCGGTGATGACGATTGGATCGACGGCCTCGTGTGGAGAAGCTGCATGGCCTCCGCGTCCTCTGACGGTCAGCACATAATCATCGGCGCTGGCGAAGACCTCGCCGGCGCGCACGCCGACGCGTCCCAGGGGAATGTCACTGATCAAATGCAGGCCGATAATGGCGTCAACCCCCTGCATAGCGCCTTCTCGCACCATGGGCTGAGCGCCGCCGATGCTCTCTTCGGCGGGCTGAAAGACGAATTTGACATTGCCGGCCAGTTCGGCGCGGCGCTTGCTCAAAATGTCGGCCACCGTTAAGAGGATAGCGGTATGCCCGTCGTGGCCGCAGGCGTGCATCTTGCCCCCGTTCTGCGAGCGATATTCTACCTCATTCAACTCTTCGATGGGCAGAGCGTCCATATCGGCGCGAATGGCCAGGGTTTTCGCGTCTGCCCCGGCGGCACCCCCGCGCAGCAGAGCCGTCACACCCGTTTTCGCGATGCCGGTCTGCACTTCCAGACCCAGTGCCTGCAAGCGGCGCGCGACAATCCCGGAGGTGCGAACCTCCTCAAAGGCCAGCTCTGGATGTTCATGAAAATCGCGCCTGGTAGCCACAAGGTCAGGCACATATTCATCGATGAGCGCTTTTAAAGAATCAGGATGGGAAATGGACATACTGCCTCCTACAAGAGATTGGTTGGTTGGTAGAAAGAAAAATCAGGCCAGGAGGCTCGCGCGAAAGTGGCTATTCCGGCGCTGGCGCCCCGCCTGATGTTCTATTGTTGACGTAACTATACCCGGTCAGAGGGGGTTTCGTCAACTCGTCGCAGATGCGTATGCGTGGAATGGAGAGGGACGCGAGTTGCGCGAGGAAAAATCTTCTGATAAACTCTACGCTATTCAATCAACTAGCAGGCAAACTACTTTCAAAGAAGAGAGGGAGCGGCACAATGCAAGAGGACGCTGGCGTAATTATTGTCGGGGCCGGCCTGGCGGGCCTGGTGGCGGCTGCGGAACTGGTGGACGCCGGGAAGAAGGTGACTATTCTGGAGCAGGAGCCGGAGGCCTCGTTGGGCGGTCAGGCCTTCTGGTCCTTCGGCGGTCTGTTCTTTGTCAATTCGCCTGAGCAGCGCCATCTGGGGATTCGCGATTCGTATGATCTGGCCTGGCAGGACTGGCAGGGGAGCGCGGGCTTTGACCGGGACGAGGATTACTGGCCGCGCCAGTGGGCGCAGGCGTATGTGGCGTTCGCGGCGGGTGAGAAGTATCCCTGGCTGCGTTCGCTGGGTCTGCGGGTCTTTCCGGTGGTACAGTGGGCCGAACGCGGCGGCTATCTGGCCGGCGGACATGGCAACTCGGTGCCGCGTTTTCATGTCACCTGGGGGACGGGTCCGGGCGTACTGGAGCCGTTCGTCAGGCGTGTGCGCGAGGGAGAAAAGCGCGGGTTGGTGACATTCCGCTTCCGTCACCGGGTCAGCGGCCTGAGTCTGCGCGATGGCGTGGTGGAAGGTGTGCATGGCGAAGTGCTGGAGGCCAGCCCGGTTGAGCGCGGTGTGCCCAGTTCGCGCGCGGTGGCCAGCGAATTCGCGCTGCGGGCGCAGGCGGTCATTGTCACCAGCGGGGGCATCGGCGGTAATCACGAGATGGTGCGCCGCAACTGGCCGCAGCGCCTGGGACCGGCCCCGCAACGCCTGCTGTCGGGCGTACCTGACTACGTGGATGGACGGATGCTGGAAATCGTCGCGGACCAGGGCGGGCAGATTATCAACCCTGATCGCATGTGGCATTACCCCGAAGGCATTCACAATTACGCGCCCATCTGGAGCCGCCACGCCATTCGTATTCTCAGCGGACCCTCCCCTCTCTGGCTGGATGCGCGTGGCCAGCGTTTGCCCATTCCGCTTTTCCCCGGCTTTGATACCCTGGGTTCGCTACAAGCCATCACCACCAGCGGCTATGATTACTCCTGGTTCCTGCTCAATCAGCGCATCATTGAACGCGAATTCGCCCTTTCCGGTTCCGAGCAGAATCCCGATCTGACCGGGCGCAGTATTGCCCAGGTGCTCAGCCGTGTCCTGCCCGGCGCGCCCGCGCCCATCGCGGCCTTCCAGCAAAAGGGGGTGGACTTCCTCGCGCGCCGCACTCTGCCCGAACTGGCTCAGGCTATGAACGAACTGGCTGGCAATACTCTCATCGAGGCCGCCGGGCTTGAGCGCGTGGTGGTCGAGCGTGATCGCCAGGTCGCCAATCGTTTCAGTAAAGATGCCCAGGTCACGGCCATTCGCGGCGCCCGCGCCTTCCTGGGAGATCGGCTCATTCGCGTAGCCAGGCCGCATCGCATTCTCGATCCCGCCGCCGGACCCCTGATCGCTGTGCGCCTCTCCATCCTCACCCGCAAAACGCTCGGTGGCCTGAAAACCGATCTCTCAGGGCGCGTGCTCCGGGCCGGCGATCAGCCCATTCCCGGCCTCTACGCGGCTGGCGAAGTCACCGGCTTCGGCGGCGGCGGTATGCATGGCTATCGCGCCCTCGAAGGAACCTTCCTTGGCGGCTGCCTCTTCTCAGGTCGCACCGCCGGCAGAGCCGTCGCGCAGGCGCTTGGCTAGTCTGACCGTTTTCTTGCTCATTGGTGAGAATACATGATCGGGACATCATTTATCCTGGTGACAGGGTTCGACTTTTCCAGTAAGATACAGAAAATGATTTGATTGAGAGGTATTTCTATGCAAGTCAATATTCCTGAAAGCTGGCATGAGCATTTGAATGGCGAGATCCAGAAGCCGTATTTTCAAAAGCTGTCTCAGTTCGTGGACGAGGAGCGGCAGCATCACACAGTTTTTCCCCCGGAGAACGAGGTTTTTTCCGCGCTGAACCTGACTCCCTACGAGAATGTCAATGTGCTTTTGCTGGGACAGGACCCCTATCATGACAATAATCAGGCGCATGGCCTGTGTTTTTCGGTGCGCCCTGGCATCAAGCCGCCTCCCTCGCTGGTCAACATGTTCAAAGAGTTGCACGAGGACGTGGGCTTTCGCATCCCCAATAATGGCTACCTTGTGCCCTGGGCCAAACAGGGTATGCTGCTCTTAAACGCGGTGCTGACCGTGCGTGCCCATGAGCCGAACTCGCACAAAAACAAGGGCTGGGAGAAATTTACCGACGCGGTAATCAGCGCGGTCAATGAGAAGCGCGAGCCGGTGGTCTTTGTGTTGTGGGGTGGATATGCCCAGAAAAAGCTGAGTTTGATCGATACCTCGCGTCACACCGTCGTTCAGTCCGCGCATCCTTCGCCCCTGTCGGCCAGGAATGGCTTCTTTGGCAGTCGTCCATTTTCCGCCATCAACAACGCCCTGAAGCTGGCCGGCAAGCCTGAGATTGACTGGCAACTGCCGGATCTTTAGTCGCTGCTCAGTTTTGTTCCGCGAGTTACCACTGTCTGACCAGATTGGCGCCAGCGCCATTGAAGAGAGGCAGATGAGGCGGGGCGGGTAGCAGCCCGCTTCGCCTCATCTGCCTCTCTTCAACATATGGCACTCAAACGGCCTGCGGAACTAGATAATCCAGTTGAATGGATTGTACAGGCCAAAGTGAGGCAGCCAGGTCTGGTATGTCGTGATAGTGATGGCGACAATCAGCAGAATGGTAAAAAAGATAGTCATTTTGAGCGCCTGGTGCATCGTGATGTGCAGCGAGGCCGGCGTGGTCGTGCGGTAGAGCGCGATCAGGATGCTCACCATGCCCGGCAGGGTCCACAGGGTAATCAGGAGCAGATGCGGGCCATGCGCGGGGATGCCCAGCACAATCATCGGCACATACGCGCCCACGAAGAGAAGCGTGGCGACAAAACGGTTCGCGCGCATACTCAGCAGACTGGCCAGCGTGTACTTGCGAGCCTGAGCGTCGCTTTCGGTATCGCGCATGTCATTGACATACAGGGTAGCGGAGATGAGCAGGCCCAGCGAAATGCTGCAGACCAGGGGCAGGCTGTCCATTTTGCCGCGCTGAATGGAGTACGCGCCGAGGGTCAGCAGCGGACCAAAAAGCCAGAAGCTGACCACTTCGCCCAGAGTCAGCCGGGAGAGCGCACGCGGAGGAGCGCTGTAAAAGTACGCGCCCAGCAGGCCCAGCCCGCCAAAGATAAAGGCAGGCATTCCGCCGTAGAAAGCCATCAGCGCGCCACTGAAAGCGCCGACAATCAGAGCAAAGAGGCCCAGGGTCAGCACGCGCGCCGGCTTAATCAAGCCCTGCTGAATCAGTCCGCCCGGTCCTAGCGAATTGCTGGTATCCACGCCGCCGACGTAGTCGTAGTAATCGTTGAGCAGATTCGCGCCGATTTGCAGCAGACAGACCGCCACCAGCGCCACCGCGAAACGCTGAATGTGGAAGTCGCCCAGCGGTTGTTTGGGCGAAATCGAAGCCAGCCAGGCCAGCACACTGCCGAGCGCCAGGGGCAGCACAGCGAACCAGAGATAATATGGGCGGATGCCGTCCCACCAGATGCGCATCCACTCGCCAGGGCCGCGCCGGTATTCAGCCGGCTGAACCACCAGCGGCTCCGGCACCGTCCCCACCTGCGTTTTGGCAAGTGCGCGCACTGAAACCTCTGGCTGGAGCGTGTTGAGCGTGTGCAGCGAATCCAGCGGAATCGTCGGAACCTCCTCCGCCTGGACCGATTCAGCCGCAATCACTTGAGAGGAAACAGGAGCTTTTTTGGGAACAATGGCAGTTTCTTGCGGTTTCGGATCTTCTTGTTGATCGTTCATACGCTCCCCCTCCTAATAGAAAGACGTTCTTTCGTACTGGAGTCAAAAATAGAGTATATCTGCAGGCAAGAGATGTATCCTTACCTGGAATCGTATCATCCAAAGCCAGCCAACTATCAAAATGCAGGTATGGTCATCTTGCCTCGTTTGCGGGGCATTTCCCGCTTTTTTCCCCACATTGATAACGGCTTATCGGGTAAGAAGATGTACAATCTTCTGCCATGACGCCGCCCATAGCGAAAGATAAGCATACTGTATAAAGCTGAATGGTTCTAATTCCAGTATACAAGATGCCATGAAATCTGGGCAAACCTGTACCATATGGTTCTCAAGCCTTACCGCCCCGCGCCTGGCGGCGCGAGCAGTCTGTTGTATGGGCGATGTTTGTAAAGGCGTTACTTTTTTTGGAGTTCTTGTTGAAGCGCGAGCAGAGAGCGCTGGAGCTGTGCTTGCCCGACCGCGACCGTGAGATCTCCGCGAGTTTTTTCCAGGATGCCGCGTGTAGCGTCGGTGGTGCGGCGCAGTCCACCGGTCACGGCATCAGGGAAGTCAATCGTGATCAGTAAAGCATAGATATCGTCCATTTGTCCAAGATAAATTTCGCTACCTTCCACATTATTACGGCGCAACTGGTCCAGCACGTAGCGGCGCAATTCCCCCACAGCTTCTCCCAGACCGTTGAGATAGGGCGCCCAGTCGATAGACAACGCCGAGGCCAGGGGTAATGGCTCATTCTGCGCAAGCGCGAGGAATGTCGCGGCCTCCGCGAATTCTTTCTGGGCATCCTGAACAAAACCAGCGTAAAACACATCATGGTGCAGACGCAGGTCGCTGGTAATTTCGGCCAGCAGATTGCCGGCCTCGCGCAAAAGCTGGTGCGCCGTCTGAAATTCATGGCGATGTGTAGCGCGAATGCTATTGGCGCAATGGCGAATCGCGGAGCGCGAGCGAGCAAGTGCCCGTTCGCGGGCCGCGTGTTTCTGTTCCAGGTATTGCAGCGCCTGTTGTCCCACAAGATCGAGGTTACTGATCATGTTCCCTTCCTTTTCTCAACTTCTACAGAGTGTACCATAGTCTGCCCTTCTGTCAATGGTTTTCCTGTGCTCTTTCTTCTTCCCCTCTATCTACGGCTTTGAGTTACCC
>DASZXF010001095.1:0-18035 GCA_035546055.1 Ktedonobacteraceae bacterium | reverse complement strand
AGCCAGATTTCTGCCTGTCAGGTACACTTGAAAAGAGGGCGTCGGGAAGCCTACAATAGACACGGTTCTGACAATCTATCGTCTCTCCCTGGAGAGCGTCGAAATATGTTTGCAGAAGCAGAGGAGTAAGAAAAAGTATGGCTGATGTACGTCCTTTACGTGGGCTTCGTTACGCGCCGGAGGTGGTGGCGGATCTGGCGGAGGTGGTAACTCCGCCTTTTGATGTGATTTCGCCGGAGGCGCAGGAGCGCTATTATGCGCGCAACCCTTATAATATTGTGCGGGCCGAACTGGGGAAGATCACCCCGGAGGATAGCACGCTGAATAATCGCTATACGCGCGCGGCGCGCACGCTGGCGGAGTGGCGCCAGGAGGGTGTGCTGCGCCAGGATGCCGAGCCGGCTTATTACGCGTATCAGCAGATATTTCAACACGGCGGGCGCAGTTATACGCGTACCAGTCTGTTCGCGCGCGTTCACCTGGAGCCGTGGGAGAAGCATGTGGTGCTGCGCCACGAGTTTACGCGCAAGAAGGATAAGGATGACCGCCTGCAATTGCTGCGCGCCTGTTCGGTCAATCTCAGTCCGATTATGAGCATGTACAGCGATCCACAGGGACGCATACGCCGTCTGCTGGGGGAGTATCTTGAGCAGCCCGCTGTGCAGTTGACCGATGAGGCGGGCGAGCAGCATCGCCTGCATCCGGTGACTGATCCGGCGGTGGTGGCGCGCATTCAGGATTTCTTCGCGGAACGTCAGCTCTATATCGCAGATGGCCATCATCGCTATGAGACGGCGCTGAACTATCGCAATGAGATTCTGGCGGCTCGCCAGGAGCTGGCGGACGATGATCCGGTGAATTTTGTGATGATGTCGTTGATTGACCTGGACGATCCGGGGATGCTGGTGCTGCCCACGCATCGCCTCCTGACGGATCTCAGCCCGGAGCGCCTGGCCAATCTGACCAGCGAGAACCTGGGACGCTACCTGGATGTGCGCGAACTGGCGACGGTGGATGCCAGTTCGTTGAGCGCGCTGGCGGAAGCCGGGGAGTCCGCGCCGTCGTTTCTGCTGGCCACGCCTGAGCGGGGCTGGCTGTTGAGCGTGAATGAGCGCGGACTGGCCAGGATGCGCGAGGCGGGACACAGCGAGGCGTGGAAGGCGTTGGATGTCTCGATTGCGCATACGTTAGTGTTAGAAGAACTTCTGTTCCTGCAGCCGGAGGATCTGACCGCTGGCAAGTTCGTTTACTACACGCACGAGGATCAGGAGGCGTTCGAGGCGCTGGCGCAGGGACGGGCGCAGGCGGCGCTGTTCTTGAATGCGACGCGCGTGCGGCAAATCTGCGATATCGCCGATGCGGACGACCAGATGCCGCAGAAATCAACGTACTTTTATCCAAAACTCATCACAGGATTGGTGTTCAATCCCTTATGGTAACAAGCAGAGGCTAGACAAGTATGATCATCATTATCGGAGCTGGATTAGCGGGTCTGACCTGTGCCAGGGAGCTGGTGAAAGAGGGCCGGCGCGTGCTGGTGCTGGAGGCGTCAGAGCAGGTGGGCGGACGAGTGCGCACGGATATGCACGAGGATGGCTATCGCCTGGATCGCGGCTTCCAGGTGCTCTTTACGGCGTACCCGGCGGCGCAACGCCATCTGAATTTTGCCGATCTCAAGCAGCGAGTCTTTGAGCCGGGCGCGCTCCTGGCCAGAGAAGGGAAGCTCTATGAGCTGGCCGATCCGCTGCGCGAGCCGGGTCGGCTGCTGACGGATGTGCTGAATCCGCTGATTTCGGCGACCGATAAGCTGCGTGTGCTGCGGCTGCGCACGGAGGTGACACGGCTGACGACTGCTGAGATCTTCGCGGGCAAGGGTCAGCCGGGCCAGCGGGATGAGTCAACCGAGGAGTATCTGCGCCGCCTGCGCTTCTCCGAGGAGGGCTTTATCGCCAATTTCGCGCGTCCCTTCTACGGCGGGATCTTTCTGGATCGCTCGCTGAGCACCAGCGCACGCATGTTCCGCTTTGTCTTTCGTATGCTGGCCGCCGGCCAGGTGATGCTCCCGGCGGAGGGAATGCAGCGCGTGCCAGAAATGCTGGCGGCTGCCCTTCCGCCTGGCTCGCTGCGCTACCGCGCTCGCGTGAGCAGTATCCAGATAGAAGAAGGCCGGGTCAAAGGCGTGCGTCTCTCCAACGGCGAGAGTCTGGCGGCTGAGCAGGTGGTAGTGGCGACTGATAGCACCTCGGCGCAACGCCTGACCGGGCTGACCCTGCCCACGGAGGCGCGCGGCTGCGTCTGCGTGTACTTCGGCGGCAAGGAACGCCTCTATGCGCAGCGCAAAATCGTCCTGAATACCGCCGCCGAGGCGTATGTCAATCACGCGGTGCTGCTGAGCAATATCGCGCCGACCTACGCGCCGCCGCGCCGTCACCTGCTTTCGGCTACGATCCTCGATCCAGGCACCAACGACGATGAGCAGATCGCCCGGCGCGCGCTGGATGATATGGCGAACTGGTTCCCACAGAGTAAGCTGAAAAACTGGCAAATGCTGGGCGTCTACCACGTGCCTTTCGCGCAACTGGTGCAGCCTCCCGGCTTTTTCGATACGCTGACCCCGAATACAACCAGGACCAGCGGTCTCTACCTGGCCGGGGAGTATACAACCTCCAGCAGCATTCAGGGCGCGATGCACAGCGGTGAGCACGCGGCCAGGGCGCTGCTCAAGGCGCGGGTAAGTGTGCCGGCCAGTTCGGAGAGATGAGCGCGCCTGCCGCTACTCCCAGTTCCAGGGAAAGACATCTTTCTGGGGCGCTCGTTCGAGCATTTCAGCCATGATATGAATGAGGCCGCGCTCAAGCGAACGGTGAATAAGGGCGCGCAAGAAAGGCTGATCTTTGGGTGCGACCCCCGATTCAGGGTGTAGCGCGGCGGCGACGGCGCTGATGAGATCGGCCTCGTCCCGGCGCCCGACCAGTTGAAAGAGGGCGGCCTGGCGGCGCAGGCGCGTGTCGTAGAGCAGACGCCAGCGCGTATCGATGACTTTCTCCAGCACGGTATCCACCAGCACTTCCTGCTCGCGTCTGCGCGTCTCCGAGGCTTTCCCGCTGCTTTTGCGTTTGCGCCCTGTGCTGAGATTGTGCTGTGCGTTCAGGTTGAGATAGTTGTGTACGTAGGGATGAAGCTCGCTGAAAGGCTCGAACAGCCAGGGATCGAACTCGGGCAGCTTATAGAGTTCGTCGCCGCGCTCGGCCAGGTGAGCGGTGTGCTCGTCGTAATGCAGAGGTTCGAGCATGGTCTGCACGGGAGTGCTCTCTGCTTTGGAGGGTGCGCCGGCTTCGATGAGAGGCCGCCAGACGGAGTAGGCGACGGGCACTTTATGGCGCCCGCGCTTGTTCTGCTGGCGCGCTTCGATGATGACCGCCCGGCAGTAGTCCAGAGGCACGCTGAAGCTGATAAAACCCTGCTCGTCCATGTTGCTGACCAGTTCTTGCCAGCGCTCCAGGGGCATTTCATCGGTACCATAGCAGTCCTTGATGCCCCATTCGTCCTGACAGAGCAGGTTGACGCCTTTGAGCAGACCATCGGGCTTGCGCCAGGCCAGCATGACCATCTGGGCGCCTGAGCCATCAACAAAGCTTACGCGCGCTTCGTGCAACGGCAGTTCATGCGCGCCTTCCAGGGCCATGCCGGGCGCGGCCTGCATGGTCAGATGGCCCAGAATGGTGCGCGCCTGCTGCTTGATCTGGCGGTTTGTGCTGCTGTTGAGCAGGTAGGTGAGAGCTGGAATGCTCTCTTCAGCGGCGGCTGGCCCCAGGTGCTCCAGCGCCTCCATGGCCGCGCTGACAATTTTGGTGGACTGATTCTCCAGCAGGGGAATGAGCAGCCTGACGGCGCGCGGGTCCTGACTGCTGCCCAGCCAGCCAATAAAGCCCATGCGGCGCTCCAGGGGCATGGAGAGCACATCTTCCAGAATGGACTCTACGCCCAGTTCGCTCTGACCCACCAGTTCGAGCAGACGAATCTGCATCTGCAACATGGCGGCCTCTGGATCATTGAGATAGTCAATAATCCCATCATCAGCCAGTTCGGAGTTGAGCTCTTTCAGGACGGGGGCGAGGGAAAGTTTGGCCAGATCCCCCACGGTGGGATCAGCGATAAAATCTTCCAGTTCCTCCAGATCAAAATCGGTGGCCAGTTCCGAGAGAATCAACGTCGCCGCTGAATGCGCTTTGGCGTCAGAGGTGCGCAAGAGATGTAAGACCTTCTCGCGCGCCCCGTTCGTCCATTCTTCATCCAGGCGGTCTAAAAAGTGGGACAATGTGTCGGGATCAACGTCGCTGCGCCGGCTCATAGCTAACAAAATGCTGTCGATGCTGTCCTGCGGCGTTCCCTTCCGTCCTCTTGGCATTCTCCTGCACCCCCTTACATAATGATGGGCAAAAAAGGCATTGCTCGATGCTTGACGCAAGGCATTGTATCATGCTTGCCCTCTCCCGTCTATGGAGAATATTTTTTCTCCCTGTGTTAAAACCATTCTGGCCGTGCGTTCTACAAAATAAGCGAATATATTTTTATCTATGCATACCGCCTGTGGCGGCGCGCGGGCAAGGTGAAGGTTGGGGACATCTTAATCCCCGCAGGGGCCGCGCTCCTGGACCCCGTTTACAAAAGGCAGAAGATGAAGCATGGATTCTGAGAGTCAGATTGCTCTGCTCCTGGCCCAGGTGGACGCGGGCCTGCGAGAACTGGAGCACACCGTTGAGAATTTTGAGCAGGCTGTTGCGCAGGCCGAGCAGTGCATGGATGAGGCCGAGGCGCAGGTCCAGGCGGGCACGTGGCACGAGGAGGATGAGTTGCGCGACCTGACCCGCAATCTCCAGGCCAGTCAGGATGCCGCGCTGCTGGTGCGCGTGGCAAACGGTGCGCTCAATGACGCGCTGACCCAGGCGGAAACGGCGCTGTCGACCACTACGCCTACGCGGGAGATTGGTCCGCTGGTACCGGGGACGTTGATTTGCGATGGACGCTATCGCCTGCTTCATGTGCTGTACAGCCGGCCACGCATCCATCTCTACCTGGCCCGCCGTCAGTCCGGCCTGATCGGCTACAGCGGCGAGGAGCAGCCGCTGGTGGTGATTCGCGAACTGGTGTTGACTGGCCTGGCGCCTTCGGTACGCCAGAATGTGGTGCGCGCGGCCTTTGAAGAATTCGCCGCGCCTCAACTCTTCGGCTCGGCTCATCTGCCGGGGGTGGGCGATCATCTCTATCTGGAAGAGGGACGCCATTATCTGGTGATGCAGCCGCGCCAGGCGCGCGGTTCCGCTCCGGCCAGCGCTCAGCCGCTCTCTGAAGGTCTGAATGGAGAAACCGAGCTGGATTTGAGTACGGCTCTGCACCTGGGGATTCGCCTCTGTCAGACGGTGGCGCGCCTGCACCGCCTGAATCTCTTTGTGGGTGAGCTGACGCCCGCGCTGCTGCTGGTCGATCCTCAGCACGATGCTGTCTGGGCGCCGCTGCTGCTGGCCGCCTGGCCGCCGGCACCGCACTTCTGGCCGGGACAGAGCAAGCACATCGCCCGTCAGATTATCGATCAGATTTTTCCTTCGTTTACGCCCACGCAGGCCACGCAGGAACAGGAGAGCCATCCGTTCGCCGCGCCTGAACTCTTCGCCGGCCAGCGCGATGCCTGCTCGGATGTCTATGCCCTGGGGGCGATGCTGTACCTGCTGTGTACCGGCTACTTTCCCGCGTCCGCCGCGCAACGGCTGCGTAGTGAGCAAACCCGCCAGACGGCGCGCGCGACTCGCCAGGCACGCCGCGCGCAGGCTGCTGCCCAGGCGGCCTATCAAGATCCCACGCTGGTTTCGCCGCGCCAGCTCAATCCCCAGATTTCGCCGCTGCTGGAGCAAATCTTTCTGCGCGCCCTGGCCTTGAAGCCGGAGCAGCGTTTCGCCAGCGCGCGTGACCTGGCGGAAGCGCTGGAGAGTATGCATCTCAAAACCGAGTTGCCCGATACTCCGGCGATTGCACCGCCCTTTCCGCGCGCGAAGGCCTCGCGTCTGCGCCGTCTCTTCGAGTGGCTGAAACGCTAGCGAAACGCCCGCTACAGTCTTTTGCTGAGATGATTATTCATCTCGGCTACGGCGTATTGAAGCTTTTCATATAAGAGGTGCGCGGCCTCGTTCTGCGCGGAGACGTGCAGACCAATCGAGGCGGCGCCCAGTCCCCTGGCTCGCGTCTCCAGTTCTTGCATGGCCAGGCGGGCATAGCCGCGCCGGCGAAATTCCTCGAAGATTACGATATCATTGAGAAATACCTGCTTCTCGCCCTGCTCCTGGCGTTGATCGAACCAGAGCACGCCGACGTTTTTCGCGCGTTTTGGATCGAAGATCATGCACAGCGTATGATCTGGCGTGGCCAGTCCTTGCGGCAAAAGCTGGTGATACTGTCTTTCCGCCTCCTCTTCGGCGGCCTCGTGAGCTGTGTGCCTGCTCTCCTCCTGTCCCTGAGCGTATTCCTGCATGTTATATTGCAGATACATCTCAAATTCCAGTTCGTTCATCGGAATCAACTCTACCATGCTGCGTGTACTCCTGAGAATGGATTTCTAACCTGGTTGATTCTATAACGAATGATACGCGGCGTTCGTCCCACACGGTTCAGAGCGGGAGCTTTACAGACCACCGATCACTTGCATCAGCCGCAGAAGTTCGCTGTCTGCCTGCTGCACGGTGATGGGGAGAACCATGAGTTCGTCCAGGCCGGCGGCGAGCAGTTCCTTGAAGCGCTCGCTGATAGCGGCGGCGCTGCCGGAGATGACCAGGCTGCCAATGAGTTCGTCGGACATGTTGCCGAGCGCGTCAACGGGATAGCCGGCATCGGCGAACATGGAGGCGTAGAATGGTAGATGGCCATAGCTCTGAATTTGCGCCCGCGTGGCTTTGAGGACGGCGGAGCGATCTTCGCTGGTGGAGGCCAGCACGTGGGCGACCAGCGGCGGACGCTCGCGGTTCTTCGCCCGCGCCGCAGCGCGCAAAGCCGGCAGGCCCGTTTTGAGCAGATAGGGCACCGGGCAGAGCCAGGAGAGCGCGCCATCGGCTATTTCGCCCGCCAGTTTAAAGGCGTTTTCACGCAGCACGGAGGTGAGAATGGGCAGCGGGGCTGTGCGCGGCAGGGTAGCTTTGATATGAAAAAACGTTCCCTGGAAATCGACTTCGCCATGCCAGAGGGCCGCGCGCACGATCTCGACGTATTCGCGCAGATGCGCCAGCGGCCTGACCATTGTAAAGCCGTAGGTATCTTCCATGATGGGGCGGTGACTGGAGCCGATACCCAGGCGCAGACGCCCGGGCGCCAGTTCATTGAGGGCCAGCGCCTGAGAGGCCATGGTCAGTGGATGGCGGGGATAGGTCGGGATGATGGCTGTGCCCAGACGAATGCTCGTGGTCTGCACCGCAGCGGCGGCAAAAACGGTCAGGGTATCCGTCTGCAATGGACTCTGTGTGCTCCAGAACTGGCGCACGCCAGCCTCTTCAGCCGCGCGAATGGCCTGCACCAGCGCGGGCGTGCTGCGCCGGGCTACCGCGATGCCTACGCGCTCGCGTTCCGGCATGGCCTGGATCTGATCGGCGGTCAAAATAAGTGGAGATGCTTGCATGAGCTTTCTCTTCTTTCTGCTGTTCTTGGGGTATATTATACACTTATAAGAACAGCATACCCACGTTCCCCTTATTCCCGCGTTCACAAGCTCAGCCGGCATCTCGTTGCTCGGAAAAAGGCCAGAGGCGCCTGTTACGCCTCGATCAGGACAATTTCGACTTCATAGGAAAGCGCGGGAGCCGCCGCTGTGGCCAGGGGCACCTGCTGCACGCGCAGATTATGCACTCTTTCGCGATAACTATCGAAATGCACAGGTACAGGTGTGCTGTTGAGCGGATCGATGAACTGGACGGTAGCGCCGACCGAGCCGATGTAGCTGGCGCGCAGGGCGTCGCGATACTCCTGTCCGCTCAGACCGGTCGGCGTGCCGTCGTACTTGAGCTGATCGTTGAGGCAGAGGATGGTCATGGACCAGGTGCGCTTGCCCGGTCCCAGGTCAACGTAGGCCTGCCCGCCATCAGCCCGCACGGTCGCCTTGCGAATGCGCGGCTGGGTCATCGTATAGCTTCTGGGTAGCACAAAGTAGCCAGTGCCATCCAGTATGATTTCCGCGTCAATGCCAATTGTAAAGGGCATAAGCTTCTCCCCATTTCTGCACAAGGCGAGCATACCATGCGATGGAAGCGTCGATGGTGGCGCGCTATCCCTCCTCGTCAGCGCGCCCCTCGTCCTGAATGCGCGTGGCCTGGGTATACCTCCCGCTGCGGTCGCGAATGCTGACCAGGTCGCCGTCGATGGTGACGAAGAGGCCACGCCGTTTCATCGCCAGGCGCAAGGTCGCGATGAGATGGGTGAGGCGCACATTCTCCTTCTCCAGTTCGCTCAGCCGATCTTTGAGGGCGTTGATTTCGCTCTCCAGGGCGTGAATGACGCGCTCCTGCACTTCGTTGGCTGTACGGGCGAAACCGTGACGAAAGGCCGCCAGTCCGCCTATGGCCAGACCAAGACAAAAGACCAGATTGAGAATACTCAAAATGTCGCTCATACTGCTCCCTCGCTTTCTGAACTATAACCTCGACCAGCGATAGGCGATATCGCCCCAGTGGATGCGCGAGGAGGAGGCAAAATCGCGCTGGTTCTTGATTTCGCTCAGACGGGCCTCAAACTGTTGCAGACGCGCCTGAGTGGCGACAAGCCAGGACTGCGGAATGTGCGTATCGTTGATGCGGTCGCGCAGGGTGCCGTCCTGAAAGTCGAAGTTGTCGTTGGTCGGCACCTGATACGCCTGCATAGCATAGGCTGTGGCTCCCAGCACGATGAGGTCGCGATGAGCCTCCGGGATGGTGCTGCCCGCGTTATCCAGCTGATGCCTGGTGGCGTAGAAGACGCGCATGACAAGGGAGTTGTCCCGGGGTAGTTCGGCGTTGGCGAGTTTGAGGGTGAAGCTGCGGGTCAGGGCACTCTCTGGGCTCTGCGCCTCGCCCACGCCGCCCTGCGCGCCCAGATTTCCTCCCACGGCCAGGGCGGCGCTGCTGTCGAACAGATTGGAATACTCGGCAAAGGCGCGTTCGCAGGGTGGCCAGAACATCACGCCACTGGTGTTGACCGCTGGCGCCGGGGATCGGCTGACGAGCTGACTATCCCCGGCGCTGTCCAGATAGGTAGTGCTGGTGTTATCCGTCAGCGTGGCCAGGAGAAAAAGCTGGCCGCCATTGAGCTGCGTGCGATAGAGATTGCGTCCAATGACGGGATTGGCCGCCGCTCCTGGCGTTGCAGTGGCCGCGCCGCCGAGCGGGATAGCGCTCAGGCTAACCTGCTGCTGGCCGTCTGTGGTGGTGACGCTGGTGAGCGGCGAGGGCGTGGTTTCGCCGCCAGGAGTGAGAAACGTGACGGCGTATTGATAGTCGCCAATTCCGAGCGCGGAACCAGCAGCGAGGGTAGCGAGCATCCCCGCCGGCGGAGGAGCGAAGACGCTGCCGGCAGCCTGCAAAGGGAAAAGGATGCGTTCGATCCACCAGACCGGATAGCTGGCGTTCCAGGACTGCGGATAGGGATAAGTGCGCTGAAATGGCTCGCTGGCAAGATCGGCGAAGGCAAGATTGGGAGAGCACTGGCTGTAGCGCTCCACGGCTTTGTCGATGGCGCGATCCAGGTCGCTGGTCTGCCAGCGCTGATTCGCCCCGGCTGGATCGAAGAGATCTTGCCGCGCCGCCGTCTCAATGTCGCTCAACAACATACGCGTTCCTTTCTGCGCCTGATCTCAGGCGATATAGCCAGAGGTAAACAGGGTGACGCTACAGGTACCGCCGCTGGCCTGAATGGTGATCTGTCCGTTGCTATCCAGCGCCACCAGGCTATTGCCTTTCAAGGTAGCGTTGGCGGCGGGCAAATTGCCCAGCGCGGCGTAATTGTCCGCGTTGCTCGCTCCATACGGCGCCAGCACCAGTGAGCAGCCAGCCGTGGCGCTGGTAAAGGCAATCTGACAGAGCGCGCCCAGCGCGCCGGCTGGAATGCCACTGGCAACGCCGATCAGCGTCACCGTCAGAGGCGAGCCAGGCACGACGCTGACCGCGTTGAGTTGCTGATAGCCGGGCACAAAGACCACGCGCCCCGGCGGAGGCGCGGGTATACCGCTGCTATCATTGGGAAATGTCGCCAGCACCACGGCATCCTGGGGATTATGCTCATCAAAAAAGAGCACCGCGCACAGCGCTCCCACCAGGCCTGATGTGCGATCAATGCTATTCGCCACCGGCACCCCGGCCAGAAAGTACGATGTCGCTTCAAACAGCAGCACTGACGCGGTATACGTGGCCGGAGAAAATGTCTGAATAATGCCGCGCTTAATTTGCATAAAAACCTTTCTCATGAACAGCAGAGCGCCTCGTCTGGCTATCTCATGTTCCTGCGAGCCGTTCTCTGAATGGGGCACGCCCAGGGCAGAGCTTGAACGTGCCTCAGAGAGAGCTTCGGCAATCTTCACATGTTCTACGCGTCATCCGAGCCGGTGCCCGCCGAGGGGGCGGCGTCTGCGCCGGCGCAGGCGTGGAAGCTGGCAGCGCTCAGGCTGGTGCCGAGCAGATTGTTGAGGGCGATGGCGATATTGGCGAAGGTCTGCGTGCCAGAGGGGTCCACCCGGCAGAATGTGCCATCCAGCGGCAGCGAGGCGTCACTGGTGGTCTGAAACACGCAGAATGTGCGCGGATTGAGGTACGAGCCAACTGGCACCACCGAGCCGCCATTATAACGACCATAGGTAAATTCGAGAATATCGAGCATACGTGAGGTTCCTTTCTGAGCAGGTTCTACGCGAAGCTGTCAGGCCTTAGCCAATAGCTGAACCGCGCGCTGGATGGTGGCCGCGCGGCGTTCTCCATGCCACGCCGGTTAATAGTAGAAGATGGTGACGGCGGGATTGGCGGCGTTGCCCTGGACGGTGATGCCGTTGAGCGCGGGAGCCTGGCAGTCGATGAGGGTGCCGGCGACGGCGGAAGGCGGGACGAGGGCGATCTGTGTTCCGCTGGCAGCGCCGCTGTTGTCAAAGACGTTGAGCGCGCCGGTGCCGCTGGCCGTGACCAGAATGCGCGCCAGCCTGCCGGCGCTGGCCTTGACGATGGTGTTCGTCTCCACGCCAGCCGCGATAGCCAGCGAGGCCCGTCCGCCGCTGTTGACATCGGTAACGCCCCGAAAGCCCTGCTGGGCATACAGGTTGCCTGTGGCTACATCGAGAATTACATTGACAGCCATGATGCTCCCTGCCGGGGTAATGCTGCCGGCGCCGGGTCCGGCTACGCTGAAAACATCCCAGGAGCCGGAGGTTTGTCCGGCGTTGACCACCGGCGAGGCCAGGGGAATGACGGTGGCGGTCGCCGAGGGTATATAGGAACTGGCAACGTACACGTATTCGGCCTGCGCGCCTCCGGCGAGTTTGATGGGTTGACCCGGCAGGATGGTTTTGGGCGCGCTGCTAAAGCTCAGACTGGTATCTCCAACGCTGGTGGCGGTGAGCGCGCTGGTCTGACTGCCCTTGCCCAGCCAGGAGCGCAGACGGTCAAACGCCAGTTGCGAGGGCACGCCGCTGGCCAGCACCGGTCCGCCGCTGTTGTAAACCCCCAGAGATTGTTCGCCAATCGCGGCGGCGGTGGCGCCATCGCCCAGGCTACCGCCTCCGCCGCTGTTGACCAGGAGATTACCGCCGGCGTCGAGGTGCAAAGCTTCGCCCGCTCCGCCGGGCAGTTTACCGCCGACCAGGGCCGAGCCGTCCGCAGCCATAAAGCCTGTCATCACTGTTCCTCCCTTCCTGGCCAGGCAGTTAAATGCCGCGATAAAAGCCGCGATAGTCGACAACCGCCGCCCCGTACTCATGACGCACTTTAAACGAGACGACATCCTGCGTGAAGTTGAGGCCGTACAGTGGCATGTCCTGCACAAAGAGCGCGGGATTGATCTGGCCGCCGACGAAACCGACCTCGATGGTATCGATGATGGCGGGATCGGCGACGAAGAACCATTGCGTGGGACTGCTCAGTTGCGGCGAGACAATGGGGGTGACATAGCCCATCATCGGGTTAATGTCGTTGTTGGGCGAACCGGGCACGCCGGCGCTGCGCGTGGCCACAATGGCGCTCCATTCAAGCTCAGGAGGCACAACCAGGTAGCGCGGACGCAGACCGATGCGCTTGCTGGCCAGATTGGTCTGCTCGCGCATGGCGGTCACGCCTTCCTGCATCGAAGCGGTGCTGAGCGCGGAACCGCCGAGGTTGTTGTGCGGTGCGCCGCTGGTAAAAAGGGCGCTGCCATCGTAAATGGCGGGATTGCTGGACAAGAAGCTGTAAACGAACTCGGCCAGGGTATAGGCAGCCGCCACCGCCAGTTTGGTGGGAATCTGCTTGATGGCGAAGAGGTCGTCATTGACGATAGTTTCCCGCGAGACAGTGACAAGATTTCCGCGCTTCTGAGGCACATAGGTGGCGGCGGTATCGGTCAGACTGACGCTGGTGTAGGCGGTGTCTTCGGCCACCAGCGGCAGACTGCCAAAAGCGCCCAGGCGTACACGCGTCTGCTGCTTGAAATCGCGAATAGGCGTAATGGTACAGAATTTCTGCCATTCAGCCGGCCAGGCCTGATAATCTTTCAATAACCGCTTGTTCATACTCGTGCCCAGCAGGTAGGCAAAAGTGGCGGTGGTGGTATCGGCCTCGCTGATGCGCGCGATGGGTGCAGCCTCTTCGACACGGATCAGACCGAGCTGGCTCTGTCCGCTCAAACCGCCTACGCTGGCATCGCCGGTCACACGCGCGTAGGCTTCGCGAATGGAGGTAAAACCGCGTACACCGTTAAAACGCGCGTCAACGTCGAGATCAAACATACGGTCAAAGGCGGCCTGTATCTTTTCAGCCTCGGTAATCTGCGTGCTGATGGCGGGCTTTTCGTAGCCGTATCCGCGAATCAGGCCGCTTTCGCTCAATTCGGCCAGCAACTGGCGCTGCTCGTCCAGTTCGCGCTCCAGTTCGCTCATCTCAAAAACGCGTCCCTGGTAGCGCTGGCGCACCTGGAGCTTGAGCCGCTCAGGCAAACTACATTCCAGCAAACGGCGCTCCAGAGCCAGCCCGGCGCGTTCCAGGCGAACTTCTTCCAGCAGGGTACGCGCCTCCTGCGCCATGGCCTCCGGCGTAGCTGACATTGCCTGTGCCGGAGTGGTGGAAGGGGTGGACATGGGGGTTTCTTCGGACATGGAGAGGGTTCCTTTCTGGTAAAGAGGGGGATTGGACGCGGCAGGCAAACTATGGAGAATGTGCTGGAAAGCGCCGCCGGCACTGGGACGCGTCACAATATCGCAAGAATTGAGCGCGACCACGCCGGTGACATCTCTGAGCGTCTGCGCCCGTCCACTCCCGGCGGAGCTTGAGGGACGAGGCTGCCAGGTGCCATAGATGTCGATAGAGAGGCCGATTAAGCCGGGATTATTCAGCGTACAGGCTTCGCGAATCATGCTCCAGAGCCAGTTCGCCGATTCGAGAATGTGCAACGTGGCCTCGACGCGCCCGTCAGGAGTCAGCGCGTCCGGTGGAACAAAGGCCGCCTCGCGGTAAAAGCCGACCACATCGCGCACCGAACGGGCCGCACTGCCCGCCGCGTCCGCCTGCGCGTGATCGACATACGCCTGCGCATTCTCCAGCAGACCCGCGATAGCTTGCAGAATATCCTGGTTATAGTAGTACCCGTTGATGCTGGCCCCGCCGCGTATCACCGTTACGCGCACATCGCGCCGGGCCGAGGTTGCCTCCAATACCTGCCCTTCGCAAATCTGCCCGGCAATGCGCAGACGAGCAGGCATCCCCGGCTCCACAACCCCCGGCTCCCGCGTCAACGGCTGCGCAGACGCTTCCGCCGTTTCCTCGGACAAAGCAGCGGCTTCTGTCAGCGCTCCTGTGGCGGCGAGGGGATCGCGCTTACTGGCCATCATCATGCCTCACGCTCTCTGTCAGACCCGGTTCAAGCATGGCAAAATGCCGCTTGCGCCAGGTCATCTCATCATCGCGGGTGTACAATTGCGCATAAGTCAACTGTGGCGGCAGCGAGATCTCGTCCGGGCTACTCAGCACCAGCGCTCGCGCAACGGAATCAGGCTCGCCAGGACGCTGCCACGCCATCATCTCCGGCTCATACGCCGGTCCCGCCAGCTCGTGCGCATTATCTGCGGGATACATGAGCGTATCCGGTCGCTCAGACTCCGGCAGAGCCGGGTTCGTCTGCTCGCTCGTCGGCTCACTCATCGCGGCGAACAACAGCGGCCAGGGACCATAAGGGGAAACATCCGGGTTGACTTCAACAAAGCCAGGCACACTCACATCCCCCTTTGCCAGAACCGGCAGCCTGACATTCGGCGCCGAGAAAGTGGGCGAGGGCAACAGATCATCCTGTTCCATAAAAGAATCTCCGTGGAAATCATGAAATGGAGGGTATACAGGGGTGGGTTGCATACGAAGCCATACAAGCAGTATCGAGAGGAGAAGCAAGATCAATCCTGCATCGTATTTGGGAGTATAACGGTTACAGCAGCAAATGTCAAGCACAGCCTTGAAAAAACCTTCTCCAAAAGAAGGCATCTTGCCACACCATTATATGGGAACCTGGCAACTGCTGTTTCTCTGAAGTAAAGAGGGTATTTTTATCTGAAAGTACCATTACACTTCTCAAATGCTCTTTTCTATTATTTACTTTGAGGAAGAGACTGCAAGTTTCGCCTGACTCTTAGCATACGTTTCACCATCATGCGCAGGATGTGCGCGCTTCGATGACATGATATACACAAGAACTACTCACGTGGTTCTTACTCGATACATCAAGGATGATCTATGAAGATTGAACAGAGACGATGGCAGAATAACGCGTGGGTGCCGGAGGCGCCGGGCAAGTTGCCCACGGCTCAGGTGGTCTTTCTCTTTGGCAGCCCCGCGATCCTCAAACAATGGCAGTTGCTGCTGCAGATCCAGCGGGCCTATCCGCGCGCGCATCTGATAGGCTGTTCGACCGCTGGAGAGATTGCGCAGACGCAGGTTTTTGATGACTCGCTGGTCACCACGGCGGTTCAGTTCGAGCGAACGGTGCTGCGTGGTACGCGTGTGACTCCTCCCAGGGGAACCAGCGATTGGCAGATTGGGGAACGGCTGGCGCGGGATCTGAACAGACCGGGACTGGTGCATGTGCTGGTTTTCTCACGCGGCCTGGATATCAATGGCAGCGAACTGGTGGCCGGGCTCACTCGCAATCTCCCCTCGCACGTTACCATCACCGGAGGACTGGCCGGCGACGGCGCCCGCTTCCGCGAGACGCTGGTGGTCTGGGAAGGTCAGGTCGAGCGCGAAAGTGTAGTGGCTCTGGGCCTCTATAGCCAGCATCTGCACGTGGGCTGCGGCTCGTTCGCGGGCTGGGACCCCTTTGGTCCGCAACGCCTGATCACCCGTTCGGCGGGCAACGTTCTGTACGAACTGGACGGCGCCTCGGCCCTCTCAATATATAAAGCCTATCTTGGCGAAAAGGCGCAGGAACTCCCGGCCAGTGGTCTGCTCTTTCCCCTCTGCCTGCTCACCCCCGACACGCCCAATCCGGTGGTGCGCACCATTCTCTCGGTCAACGAAGCCGACCAGAGTATCACCTTCGCCGGGGACGTACCCAAAGGTCTGCGCACCCGCTTTATGCGCGCCAACTTTGATCGTTTGATCAGCGGGGCGGTCAGCGCGGCCAAAACGAGTACCTGGACCCTGCGTTCCTCGCCAGAACTGGCCATCCTCATCAGTTGTGTCGGACGCAAACTGGTCCTCAAGCAGCGCATCGACGAAGAGGTCAAAGGGGTACAAACGATCATGGGCGAGAGCACTGTGCTCACAGGCTTCTACTCATACGGGGAGATTTCCCCCTTTATTCCGGGAGCGACCTGCAAATTGCACAACCAGACCATGACCATCACCACTTTCGCCGAACGATAAATGCGCACAACAGGATTATATTTGACAAAAATGACAACAGTATCTATAATCAGTTTTATATCATTCCTCCATGCGGCGAGGAGAGCATACATGCCGCCATAAGCGGCACTGAGAGCCAGCCTGGCACATGCTGCCAGGCTCAGGCGAGGTCTGAAATGGCCTCTATTGCATGATTACACAAACGAAAAGAAGTACGCCTCTGCTTCCCCCACCTTCTCAGCTTCTCAAACGTATCCGGCGCCTCCATACGCGCGCGGAACGTGAACGCACCGGCCAGTTTTATATTGAAGGTATGCGTTTTATCACCCAGGCTTTGCGCCATCACGCCAAAATTGAATATCTCGTTGTCTGCCGAACCCTGCTCACCCATCCATACGCGCAAAGCCTGGTCCGGGAACAGGCCAGACGCGGCACGCCTCTTTTAGAGGTGTCCAGGCCGGTCATGGAGCAACTCTCCCAGGTCGTAGACTCGCAGGGATTGGGCGCGGTCGTCCGCCAGCGCTGGCTGCGGCTGGAGAACGTAAAACCACGAGGCGAACTCTGCTGGATCGCGGTTGACACCATTCGTTCCCCCGGCAATCTGGGAACAATCCTGCGCACGGCGGACGCGGTGGGAGCCGCTGGACTGATCTTGCTGGGTAACGAAACCGATCCCTACGATCCAATAACGGTACGGGCCACCATGGGAGCCACCTTTACTCAGCGTTTTGTGAGAACCAGCCTCGGCGAAATTCAGCGCTGGGGCAGGCGCCATCAATACCTGCTGGTAGGCACCTCGCCCGGCGCTGTACAGGATTATCAAGAGGTCCGCTACCAGGCTCCCCTCATTCTGTTGATTGGCGAGGAGCGCAAAGGGCTGCCTACCGAACTCCAGCGCCTGTGTGATCTGGTCGTCAGCATTCCCATGGTTGGTGAAAGCGACTCGCTCAACGTCGCCACAGCCACCGGCGTCATGCTCTACGAGATCTTTAATCAGCGCAGGAAATCCCCGCTCCTGCGCTCATAGAGAAATTCCGGCCAGGGAGCAAAGGCGCTGCACAGCCTGCGCAAAGGCGGGCGCCATTTCGACCATGGGGGTATGACCACAATCCAGCAGGACCATTTCCGCGCGCGGAAGATGCTGCATCAGCCATTCGGCATGGGCAAGCGGTCGAGCCTGGTCATGCCGCCCATGGACCACCACAGCAGGCATGGTCAGTTGTGGCAGCGCGTCGGTCAGATCCAGCGCGGCCTGGCTGCGCAGAGCTTGCAGAGCCGCTTCGCGGGGAGCAGCGGAGGCATAGGCGATCATCTGCTCAATCAGCGCGGCATTCGGCTGGTGATAAAAGCTGCGGCGCATCAGCGCTTGAAAAAATTCCGGTCCCGGTCCCCGCTCAATGACCGTGAGAATGCTGGCGACATCGCCATGTCCATGCATATGTGCGCCCGTATCAGCCAGCAAGAGGCCGCTGACACGCTCCGGGGCGGCTGCTGCCGCCGCCAGGGCAATCGCTCCCCCGGTCGAATGACCTGCCAGCAAGACCGATGTCGCCCCCAGATCGAGGATCAATTGCGCAACCCGCCGGCCCAGCGCAGGAATGTCCCAGGGACCAGGAGAGGTCATCCAGGAAAGCGGAACCAGTTGCACCGCTGGAAAAGCGCTTTCATCCAGCCCCTCAAAAACCACCGGAGAACAATACGTCCCCGGAATACAAAGCAAAATCGGTCGCCCCGGCTCAACCGTCCTGACTACCTCCAGTTCGTATACATGTGTCATCATTGTTCTCTCTTTCACAGCAAAAGCATAGAAACGAGGCGCTCAGAACCCGGCTGCTCCTGAATGGCGCGCCAGACCTCCAGGTGCTATCCGTTTGCTCACTCTTCTATTTTCAGTTATTTTGTGCCATTTTACCAGCCTCTTCTCCTTATGGAGACGAATACCTTGAGCACTCTCTGAATTTACACGCG